>JBLIAZ010000009.1:0-27152 GCA_047631875.1 Saprospiraceae bacterium | reverse complement strand
TGTGGGTTCGGTACAGGTCGTAAAATCTGTTTCATTTGTTGTTTTTTTACAAGCAACAACCATGATTAAACCTGTGGCAAAAACAGCAAAAATAATTTTTAAACCTGTCATAGTTAGTAAGTGGTTGGTTATGGAATTTTCAACGACTAATTTTCTTTTTTTATTGCTCAAACTTCACGTGGAATGGATTTTTGTTTAATGTGCATCTAACCAGTTGTCTGCATAATTCATGTCTACCTCTAAAGGTACATTAGTTTTTACAGCATTTTCCATCTTGTCTTTAACCAATTGCTTCATTTTTTCTTTTTCCTCAGGCACTACATCAAATAACAATTCATCATGCACTTGCAAAATCATCGTGCTTTTGTAGTTTTTTCCCTTCAGTTCTTTTTGAATGTCAATCATTGCTTTTTTAATGATGTCCGCTGCTGAACCTTGAATGGGTGCGTTAATCGCGTTCCTTTCGGCGTAACCTCTAACTATGGCATTCCTAGAGTTGATGTCTTTTAAATACCTTTTCCTGCCCATGATAGTTTGAACATAGCCGTTTTTTCGGGCCTCTTCCACCGTGTCGTTCATGTAGCGTTGTACTCCAGGATATTTCATGAAGTATTGCTTAATGATTTCAGCGGCTTCCTTTCTTGGAATTCCTAACCGTTGACTCAAACCAAAGGCTGAAATCCCATATATAATTCCAAAGTTGACCATCTTAGCCTTGTTTCTCATTGCTTTATCGACCTCCTCTAGTGGTACGTCAAAAACATTTGCTGCCGTAGCAGCATGAATGTCTTGACCGTTCATAAAAGCATCTTGCATTCCTTTGTCTTCACATATTTCAGCCATGACCCGTAGCTCTACTTGAGAGTAATCTGCAGCTAGAATTTCCCTTCCTTCGGATGCTACAAAAGCCCTTCTTACTTCCCTTCCTTTTTCCGTTTTTATTGGAATGTTTTGCAAATTAGGGTTGTTGCTGCTCAACCTTCCTGTAGCGGCCACAGCTTGGTTAAAACTGGTGTGAATTTTCCCTGTACTAGGGTTTACTAATGTAGGGAGTACATCCACGTACGTAGACTTTAATTTTTTCAGTTGACGGTATTCCAAAATCGGCGCAATGATTTCGTGTTTGTCTGCTAATTTTTGAAGTGTTTCTTCGTTGGTTTGGTACTGGCCTGTTTTCGTTTTTTTTGCCTTGTCTGTAATTTTCAACTTGTCAAACAGTACTTCTCCCAGTTGTTTAGGCGAAGACACATTGAACTCTTCTCCTGCGAGATCAATGATTTTTTTCTCTAAATCATCAATGTCATCTTTTAGTACTTCTGCGTAATTTTCTAAGCTTTTTGAATCTAATTTAACCCCTTCGCTTTCCATTTCTGAAAGCACAGGTATAAGTGGCATTTCAATGTCACAGAACAATTTACTGGTTTCCGTTTCTTTTAAAAGCTTTTCAAAAACACCCTTCAGTTGCCACGTGATATCAGCGTCTTCGCAAGCATAATTGCTTACTTGTGCCGGCGAAACATCCCTCATGTTCAATTGGTTTTTTCCCTTTTTACCAATCAAAGTTTCAATAGAAATCGGGCGGTAACTTAAATAAGTTTCGCTCAATAAATCCATGTTGTGACGCATGTCGGGCTCAAGAAGGTAATGAGCAATCATGGTGTCAAACAAAGGGCCTAATACCTTAATGTTTACACCTTTTAAAATGTTCATGTCGTACTTGATGTTTTGAGCTATTTTTTCAATGTTCTCGTTTTCAAACAAACTTCTAAAATGACTTAAAGTAACTTCTTCCTTCCCTTCAGCCACGGGAACATAAAATGCTTTGTTGTTTTCAAAGGAGAATGACAGCCCAATGATGGCAGCAGTATGACTGTCCAAACCAGTAGTTTCCGTATCAAAACAAAAGCTCTTTAGTTTCCCCAGCTGCGCGACTAGTTTTTTTATGTCCTCTATGGATTCCACCAATTGGTAGTGTTGTTTTTTGCTGTCAAAAGTTTTGTATTCTTGGATGTTTTCTTCAGGCTGCTCCTCGTTGATTGAATCAGAGATTGCAGGTTGATTGAACAAGTCCACAGGAACGTTCTTTTTTGGCTGAGGGGGAATGGTCCTGGTGGGAGCGGGTGTTCCTGTTGGTCTGGTGGAAGAGGTGTGTACGTCTTGGTCAAAAATCCTTTGTGCTAATCCTCTGAATTCTAGTTCAGCAAATAAAGCAAGAAGTGCTTCTTTGTTGAAGGCCGATTTTTTTAAATCTTCAAAAGAAAATTTTATGGGAACGTCCAATACAATTGTCGCTAGTTTTTTTGACAACAAACCTTGCTCGGCGAAGTTAATTACATTTTCGCGTTGCTTACCTTTTAAATCTGCTTCAGCAGCCTCTATTAGGTTTTCAATGGTGCCATATTTGCTGATTAATTTTTTGGATGTTTTTTCTCCAATTCCTGGAATTCCTGGAATATTATCTGCTGCATCTCCCCATAATCCAAGTATGTCAATGACTTGTTCCGGATGGTTAATTTCGAATTTTTCTAAGACTTCACTAACCCCCAATTTTTCAGCGGGATTACCGCTTCGACCAGGCTTGTACATGATGATGTTGTCAGTCACTAGTTGCATAAAGTCCTTGTCAGGTGTCATCATGTAAGTGATAAACTCTTCTTTTTCGGCCGCTTTGGCCATGGTTCCAATGATGTCGTCCGCCTCAAAGCCTTCCATTGCGACCAAAGGAATGTTCATGGCCTCAATGATTTTTTTGATGTAGGGAATCGAGTTCCTGATGTCTTCGGGCATTTCATCCCTGTGAGCTTTGTACAAAGGGTAAATGTCCTCTCGGAATGTTTTTCCTGGCGAATCAAAAACTACTCCTATGTGTGTTGGGTTTTCTTTTCTTAATAGTTCGATTATTGTATTGGTAAAGCCCAACATTGCCGAAGTGTTTAGCCCTTGAGAATTGTATCGTTGGTTGTTTCCAAAAGCAAAGTAAGAACGGTAGATGATCGCAAAAGCATCAATTAAAAACAGTTTTTTTTCGGACATTATTTTCGTTGTTTTGAAGCATTAAAAATACGATTAAAAAACCCTAATGCTTGCTAAAATCTGTCGTTTTTTGAAGGAAATTAATTAAGCTTTGACAAGTTTTCTGGTTGCCTAAAGTTTTAAACTACCTTTGTCACCATGTCAGAAAAAAAGGATCAGCAAGGGATTTTAAATAAATTAGGGATTAAGAAATTAAATAAAATGCAAGAGGAGGCAGGGGAAGCTATTTTGTCCTGCGAGGAGATAGTGCTTTTATCTCCTACGGGGACTGGTAAAACCTTGGCTTTTTTATTGCCCATCATTAGTGAGTTGAGTCCTGATTACGACCAAGTACAAGTGCTAATTTTGGTTCCTTCAAGGGAGTTGGCTATTCAAATTGAGCAAGTAGCACGAGAAATGGGGAGTGGCTATAAGATAAATGCTGTGTATGGTGGACGAGCTGGATTTAAAGACAAGCTGGATTTGAAGCACCCTCCAGCAATTTTAATTGGAACTCCAGGCAGGATTGCAGACCACTTTAGAAAACACAGCCTTATTACCCGAGGTATTAAAACCTTGGTGTTGGATGAGTTTGATAAATCCTTAGAAGTTGGTTTCGAAAAAGAGATGAAGGAAATTGCAGAAGCCCTGCCTAATTTGAGGAAAAAGATACTTACTTCTGCTACTCAAAAAACAAGTATTCCAACCTTCATAGGGTTACAAAACCCAAAAAAGTTAAATTATTTAACGGATAAAAAAAGTCAACTTCAACTTAAAATTGTCCTTTCCTCGGGAAGTAAATTAGCCACTTTAACCAACCTATTGGGTCATGTAGGAGGAGGAAGCGGAATAGTTTTTTGCAACTTAAGGGACAGCATTCAAAATGTAAGTGACTATTTATACGAAGCAGGAATTGACCACGGATGTTTTTATGGTGGACTTGAGCAAATCGACAGAGAACGAGCATTGATCAAATTCAGGAATGGAACACATAAAATACTTTTGGCTACTGATTTAGCGGCCCGAGGAATTGATGTGCCAGAAATGGATTTCATTATTCACTACGAAATCCCCTTTAAGCACGATGAATTTACCCATAGAAATGGGAGAACTGCGAGGATGAACACCGAAGGAACAGCTTATGTGTTAAAAGAAAAGGAGCAGCGGTTACCTGATTTTATTCAAGGTGTCAATGAAGCGCTCGAGTTGGGAAATACAGTAAAAAACAGCGATTGGGCAACCCTTTACATTACAGGTGGGCGAAAAGACAAAATTTCCAAGGGCGATGTAGCTGGGTTATTTTTTAAGCAAGGTGGATTATCAAAAGATGAATTAGGCATCATTGAATTAAAACAAGACTGTGTTTATGTTGCTGTTCCCCAATCAAAATCCAATCAATTAATTACAATACTGAACAACAGTCGGTTAAAAAAACGAAAAGTCAGGATTACTTTGTTGAAGTAGTTTGAGTATATTCACACCATGTCAAAAAATAAAAAGCCGAATAAAGGAAGTCGGCACGGAGCAAAGCAAAGCAGGGGAGGGCAACCAGAAGATCAATCGAGTAAGAATTCACATGCGAGTTTACCTTTAATGGAGCAAATTGTTAAGACTTTTAACAAACACGCGTCAAAAACATTAAACTACAAGCAAATAGCGGGGTATTTAAAAATTTCTGATCCAGACAGGAGACGAAAAATTTCTAATATTTTGGACGAATTGGCGTTCAAAGAAGTGATTGTAGAGCGTTCTTTTGGGAAGTACGCTTTGAACATCGTGGAGGAATTGTTGCTAGGAGAAGTTGCGGCTATTGCTTCAGGATCGGCATTCATAATTTGTGAAGAGCAAGAGGAAGACGTATATGTTCATGCTAATAATTTGAACCAGGCATTACATGGTGACACTGTAAAAGTCAGGGTGATACCAGGAAGTCGTAAAAAGATAGAAGGACAAGTCATTGAGGTTGTTAAACGTAAGAAAACAGAGTTCATCGGGCGAGTAGAAATAAGTGCTAAATACGCCTTTTTTATCGCGGACAGTCAAAAAATGAATGTGGACTTTTTTATACCCCTTGCTAAACTGAAAGGGGCAAAGGAAGGTGAAAAAGTGATTGCCGAAATTGCTGATTGGCCTAAGAATTCTAAAAACCCATTTGGGCGAATTATCAAAGTATTAGGTGAGGCCAGTGATAATGATGTAGTGATGAATTCCATCATGTTTGAATACGAATTACCGATGGAATTTCCTGATCATGTGGAAAAGGAGGCAGATAAAATTTCAGTAGAGTTGGACAAGGCTGAAATTGCCAAGCGCCGTGATTTTAGGGACATTACCACTTTTACCATTGACCCACATGACGCAAAAGATTTTGACGACGCCTTGTCGATTAAAAAATTGGACAACGGAAATTATGAAATAGGAGTACACATTGCTGATGTTTCACACTATGTGCCCGAGGGGAGCATATTGGACGAGGAAGCATTCAACAGAGCCACATCAGTTTATTTAGTGGACAGGGTGGTCCCGATGCTTCCTGAAAAATTGTCAAACGGAGTGTGTAGTTTGCGTCCACACGAGGAAAAATTTTGTTTTTCCGCTGTGTTTGAAATGAATGAAAATGCACAAGTGTTAAATGAATGGTACGGAAGAACAACCATTTATTCAGACAAGCGATTTGCATACGAGGACGCTCAAGCGATCATCGAAGGGGAAAATGGTCCTTTAAAACCAGAGGTGTTGCTGTTGGACGGATTGGCAAAAAAGCTACGAAAGGAAAGGTTAGGTAAAGGTGGGTTGACCTTTGACAGGGTGGAGGTAAAATTCAATTTGGATGAAAAAGGCGCACCAACTGGAGTGTATTTTAAAGAAAGCAAGGATGCCAACAAATTGATTGAAGAATTCATGTTACTAGCTAACAGAAGTGTGGCGGCATACATCGGTAAAAAAAGCAAACCAAAGACATTCGTATACAGGATTCACGACAAGCCATCACCTGAAAAATTTGAACAATTTTCCAATTTTGTAACCAAGTTTGGGTATTTTATTAAGCCCAATAATGAATCAGAAATTGCGCAATCGATCAGTAAATTATTGACCGACGTTAAAGGGAAAAAAGAAAGTAACATGCTGGAAACCTTAGCAATTAGAACCATGGCTAAAGCGGAATACAGTACGGAAAACATAGGTCACTATGGCTTAGGGTTTACTCATTATAGTCATTTTACCTCTCCCATCAGAAGGTATCCAGATGTGATGCTTCACAGGTTATTGCAAAAGTATTTAGATGGCGAGAAAAGCGTCAACGCCAACGAACAAGAGGAAATGTGTATTCATTCTTCCAAGCAGGAGAAATTGGCTTCGCAAGCTGAGCGCGACTCCATTAAGTACAAGCAAGTGCAATTCATGATGAACAAAGTAGGGCAGGAGTTTGAAGCTTTAATATCTGGGGTTACCGAATGGGGAATGTATGCGGAAATAACAGAGAACCTTTGTGAAGGAATGATTTCGATCAGGACGATGACAGACGATTTTTACAGTTTTGATCAAGACAATTTTTGCTTAGTAGGGAAAAAAAACAAGGAGAAATTTCAAATAGGCGATAAAATCATCATCGAGATTAAAAATGCAGACTTGGTTAAACGTCAGTTGGACTACTTGTATATAAAACGTGTTGAATAGTACGAGTTTATTTAGTAGAAAAACACTATTTTCTTTTGATGTTTCCTAGATTAATTTAATTAGTCGTATATATTATGTATTTTACTGACTAAAGGAGCTGTCTCACATGTATAAATATTTGTTTTTATTGTTGTTGTTTTTTTCCGTGAATGCGAATTCGCAATCCGAAAAAACTGTTGTGGCTGGGAAAATTTTCAAAAGTTATCCTGTTGATGCTTCAGTAACAAAAGAAAAATTTAGATGGCTTGCACAAGCTGGGGCGCAACGTCTTGTCAGTGCAACGCAAATTACTGTGTCCTCCTTCAATTTAATTTATCAAAAAAAGAGAGGAGTAAAGGTTAATGTCATTGTCGTTAATTCAAACACGGGAGTAAAAGTTAAAAGCACTGGGCCGTTCGAGGCTACAGTAGACCACGAGGCTTCAAGTTGGGACATTGATTATTTAGCCATTAAATTGTCTTTGACTTTACCTCCAGGGTCTTATTTCATTTACCCAGAGGTGATAGAAGGGAAGCTGGGTTATTTGCCAAATTACAATCGATTAAACAGGGTGGACCATAAGTTTAAAATATATCCGGGAATGTTTACCAATTCTAAAAGAGGGGATGTTTGGGAATATTCATTTGATGAAAACGATAAAAAAAGCGAAACAATGCTTAATGATTATGGTCCTTTTTTGAAATGGGAATTGATTCAAGAATTTGCGCCAATCGGCGAAAATGATACAGCAATGATTAAGAGTTTAATGGAGTTAGTTGGCTCCGAAGGTAAGGAAGAGGGTGTAATTCCTGATCAGCTTAACAAAGACTTTGATGAAATGAATGCCGAAATTAAGTCCAGTCCCGGAAGTAGATCAGCCTTCAACAATAGAGGTGCTGCAAATTCAAACATTGGAAATTATAGTGCGGCGGTTAGGGATTTTACTGTAGCAATTGAATTAGACAGTTCGGATGTAGTAGCTATTACCAACAGGGGAATTACTTATACCAGGATGGGGGAGTATAAATTGGCTTTAAAAGATTTTGATGAGGCTCTGTTTTTTGATATCAAAGACCCTTTGATATATTACGTTAAGGGGTATGTTGAAAGGCAACTAGGGAAATACAATGAGGCTATCAACGATTTTAACATGGCCGCAGTTTATAACCCAAGGGATCCGTTGACGTTTTACATGAGAGCTCGTACTAAAATGGATCAAAAGAATTATTCTGGCGCATTGGAGGATTTTGAAAAAGCGCTACTAAGAAACCCAAACTATTGGGCCGTGTTCAAATACAGAGCGCAAATAAGTGAACTACAGGGTAATTTAGACAGTGCTGTTGCGGATTACACCACAGCAATATTCTTGAACGCTAAGGACACAATGATGCACGTTTTACGTGCCGAGGTTTATGAAAAAATGAAAAAGGACAGTTTAGCTGCCTATGACTACCAGCAGATCTTGGATTTTGACAAAGACAATTTACGAATTTTGCAAAAAAAAGGAGAGGCTTGTGTGAGAGCAGGAATGAACGAGGAGGCTATTGTTACATTTGACCATTTGCTGAAGCTTGACCTCACATTTTATGAGGCGTATTATTTTAGAGGTTTGGCAAAATTCCGATCTGGAGACACGTCAAACGCATGCGGAGATTGGACGATTGCTCAACATAGACCAACTGAAGCACTCAAGGATGCCATCAAAAATCATTGTAAAAAGTACAATACTAAGTTGAGAAAATAAACTTTTGACGACAGAAGGTATTTTCTTTATTTAAGTTTTCCCTGGAGTTCTCTAAACGCCTTCTTAGGACTTACTTTTTCGTATAAACACGCATGAATTGCTTTGGCTATGGGCATTTCGACACCTGCTTTTTCAGCAATAATTTGAATGGATTTACAAGCATAGTAGCCCTCGGCAATCATGCCCATTTCTATTTGCGCAAATTTCACGCTGTACCCTTTTCCGACCATTCCGCCAAAGGTCCTGTTTCTTGAAAATTGCGAGTAAGCGGTCACTAATAAATCTCCCAAATAAGCTGAAGACTTCACGTCTCGGTCTTTTGGAAAAACAGCCTGTAAAAATCCTTCCACTTCTTGAATGGCATTCGAAATTAGTACTGCTGTAAAGTTATCTCCGTAGCCAATGCCATGACATATTCCCACTCCAATAGCATAAATGTTTTTCAAAATGGCCGAAAATTCCGTTCCTGCTAAATCGTCGTTGTTTGACACCATGATGTACCTACACGCTAACATTTCAGACACCATTTCAGCTTTTCCTCTTGTAGGAGAAGCAATAGTTAAGTAGGATAGTTTTTCTTGTGCAACTTCTTCGGCATGGCAAGGCCCACTTACCACCGCTATGTTGTTCATGTTAACACCAAATTGCTCATTAAAATATTTGGCAGGAATCTGATGATGCTCAGGGATGATACCTTTGATGGCGGACACCACCATTTTGTCTTCAAATAAGGCTTTGTCGATGTCCTTTATTTCTTGATGTAAAAAAGCAGAAGGCACAACAAAAAACAACACATTACAAGAGCTAATTACCTCCTTGACATCCGTAGTGACAGTAATTTTATTTTTGTCAAACTCGATAGAGCTGATATAATTTGGATTGTGTCCGTAGGTGGAGATGTGGTCAGCTGTTGCTTTAGTCCTTACCCACCAATGGACATGGTTACTGTTGTTAAGCAGCACTTTTACCAACGCGGTTGCCCAACTTCCTCCACCAATTACGCCTATTTTTTGCTCGGCACTCATATGTAGCACTTTATGTGTTTTAATTTAGTCGATCCAGACCTGAACCTCCTCCTTAGTTGGTGCCGGCATGTCAATTTTGTTCTTTTTCCTAAAACCACAAACTCCTTGATGCAACTTATTGAGATTAGCTGCTTTTAAATCCTCTACCGTTTTAACTTCAGACTTTAACAAGGCAGGAATCCATTGTTCAGGAACCCCAGCATCTAACCATTCTTGTTTAGTGGTTACTTTTTCTTGTTTTTCAGGTCTCATTTGTGGGAAAAACAGCACGTCTTGTATGCTGTTTGAGTTGGTCATGATCATGGCCAACCTGTCAATTCCAATGCCTAAACCAGCAGTTGGGGGCATTCCATACTCGATAGCTTTAAGAAAGTCTTCGTCCAAAACCATGGCTTCGTCGTCGCCTCTTTTTCCTAACTCTAGTTGTTCCTCAAAGCGATTTCTTTGGTCAATAGGATCGTTTAACTCGCTGTATGCGTTGGCAATTTCCTTACCGTTACAGATGCATTCAAAACGCTCTACCAAACCTTCTTTAGTTCGGTGTTTTTTAGCAAGAGGTGACATTTCTACTGGATAATCTGTGATGAAAGTTGGTTGGATCAACAAGTGCTCACATTTTTCTCCAAAAATTTCATCAATTAATTTCCCCTTGCCCATGCTGTCATCAGTAGGCACTTCCAGTTTTTTTGCAGTAGCCAGTAATGCTGTCTCATCCATTTCTGAAATGTCAATCCCGGCAAAGTGTTCAATTGCCTCAAACATGGTGTATCTTTTCCAAGGACGTTCAAAATTGATGAGGTTTTCACCTACTTGAAGTTCCGTTTTCCCGTGTAAATCTTGGGCAATTTTTTCCACCATTTTTTCGGTAGTGTCCATCATCCAGTTGTAATCCTTGTATGCAACGTACAGTTCCATTTGTGTAAATTCAGGGTTGTGAAACCTGCTCATTCCTTCGTTTCTGAAATCTTTTGCGAATTCAAAAACACCATCAAAACCACCAACGATTAATTTTTTCAAGTACAATTCATTGGCAATTCGCAAGTAAAGCGTCATGTCCAGCGTGTTGTGGTGTGTTTTAAATGGGCGAGCCGCAGCCCCTCCATAAATTGGCTGTAATATTGGTGTTTCTACTTCTAAGTATCCCGAAGAGTTTAAAAAGTTCCGCATGCTGTTCATCAACTGGGTCCTTTTCATGAAAGTGTAGCGCACTTCTGGATTTACTATTAAATCAACATATCGCTGACGGTATCTTTGTTCAGGGTCAGTAAAAGCATCGTGTTCTTTACCATCGGCATCAATCACTGGCATTGGTATTGGCTTCAAAGACTTGGTAAGCATTACAAACTCATTCACATGAATGGTAATTTCCCCTACCTGTGTAGTAAAAACATATCCTTTGACACCGATGATGTCACCAATGTCAACCAGTTTTTTGAAAACTTCGTTGTACATGGACTTATCTTCTCCAGGACAAATTTCATCTCTGTTAAAGTACAATTGAATTCTAGCCGTGGAGTCCTGTAGTTCGGCAAAAGCTGCCTTCCCCATGATTCTTCTACGCATGATCCTACCAGCAATGCTGATGGTCTTGTATTCAATTTTGTTTTTTTCGTAATTGTCAAGGATGTCCTCAGCGGTACAATCTATTTTGAATTCATCGGCTGGATAAGGGTCAATACCCAATTCCTTTAACCTGCTTAACTTCTCTCTTCTTTGAATTTCTTGTTCGCTTAACTCTAAGGACATGTTCTCTGTTTTGGTGTTGCGAATATACTTAAACCGAATAGTTTTTTTTGAAAAAAGCAGTGTTAAAACCTACATCCTGCTTTGATAAGTGTACAATTCAAAGTACCTGCCTTTTGAGTCCAGTAATTCTTGGTGTTTTCCACGTTCCACTATTTTGCCGTCTTCAATTACTAATATTTTATCGGCTTGCTGAATTGTACTTAACCTGTGGGCAATTACAAAAGTAGTCCTGTTTTGCATTAAAGCACTTAAGCTTTTTTGAATATATGACTCACTTTCGGTGTCTAAATTGGAAGTAGCCTCGTCTAAAATAATGATTTTTGGATTGGCCAGAAGCGCCCTAGCAATGGAAATTCTTTGACGCTGTCCACCCGATAATTTTACTCCTCGCTCACCGATGACAGTTTCTAACCCTTCATCAAACCTATCAGTAAATTCGTCCACGTAAGCCCCTTTAACTGCCTGTAAAAGGTCCTCTTCGGTGGCCTTTGGCCTGGGAAACAATATGTTTTCCCTGATTGTCCCCTCGTATAAAAAGTCGTCTTGTAGGACTACTGCTAACTGACTTCGGAAACTACTTAAGTTTACCGTGCTTAAATCAATACCGTCTATTGTAATTTGTCCTGCCGAAGGGTTCAAAAATGTGGCTGCAAGGCCTGCAATCGTTGATTTCCCTGATCCCGATGAGCCTACCAATGCAGTCACGCTCCCAAGTGGAGCGTCAAACGAAATTCCGTGCAAGACCTCTTTACTTTCTTGGTAACTGAATTGTACATCTTTAAAAACCATGTCGCCCTTCATGTTTTTTATTACATGGGTTCGAACTTCTGGATTGTCTTCTTCGGTCATGTTCATTAATTCTTGGGTCCTGTCTAATCCAGCCATGGCTTCCGTAAGTTGGCTTCCAATGTTACTCATTTGGACAATGGGTGCAATCATGAATCCTAGAAACAACAAGAACGAAAAGAAATCACCTTGGGTCATGGTGTCATCCATCATGTAAAAGCCCCCTATCCCCATCATTCCTACCGAGGCTAAGCCAAGCAAAAACTTACTGGAACTAGCAATTAGCGCTGTGGCGGTCAAGCTTTTTTTCACATTAAGAAACAGCCGCTCTACACCTTTCTCAAAAGATTTATTTTCTTGCTCCGCGGCATTAAATCCTTTGATGACCCGAACTCCGTTCAACGTTTCTGTTAGTCTACCAGTTACTTCGGCATTGATTTTCCCGCGTTCTCGGAATATTGGCCGTATGTAACCAAAAGCCTTCATCATGATGACCGCAAAAATTAGTACAGGTGTCAGTACAAACATCGTCATCATGGCATTTATTTTTATTAAAAACACCAAGGAGATAACTGCTGTGATGCTTCCGCCAACTAATTGAACTAGTCCTGTTCCAACTATGTTTCTTACTCCTTCTACATCAGTCATTACTCTTGAAACTAGTGCCCCTGATTTGTTGTTGTCAAAAAAGCTAATTGGAAGTGTTAACAGTTTTCGTTGCACTTTTGCCCTGAGTATGGAAATTAAATGTTGTGCCTCCACGCTTAATAATTTTGTCAGCGAGAAAGAACTTATCGCTTGAACAAGGAGGCTTCCGCAAACGACAGCGATCAAAAAGTATAAATCACCCATGTTTTTTGACGGAATAATATCGTCAAGTAAAATTTTGCTCGCATAGGGGAGTATCAATCCCGTCAAAGAGTTAATGATAATCAGTATAAGTCCAACAAAAATTACTTTTTTCCTTGGGATTATGAACTCTTTGACCGCCCAGAAAAAGGACACTTTTTTTACTGACATTCTGCTGATTTTGATTTGTTTTGAAAGGTAAAGGTACGTCGATTTAAGCACTGAAAGACTATTCCCTTCGTTATTTTTAGAGAGCAAGCCGTAACAAAAGATGGCTCAATTTGTTTATTTTATTGACCCTTAGTTCCGACTACCTACTTAACCGATCGACATGAAAAACTTTCTCACTTTATTTTGTGTTTTTGTATGCATTTTATTGACAGCACAAACCGTCCCTTCAAGCATTGCTAATTGGAAAAACAACGCCAAAGGAGCATATTCAATCATTCACGATGATTACGGAAATAGCGGGGTGGATGGAATTTGGCAATATGCTGACACTATCGCTTCTAACAGGGGTTTAAAATTTACTTTCGGAGCCATTTCAGGAGATTGTGAAGAAGCAAGGAACATCAACGGATACAGTTCTCCCTATGATTACGCTAAAAACGTAATGATGGCTCAACACGACCATGAAATCATTAACCATTCTCACACACATACTTGTGCTGTTGCTCGAGGGTGGTCTCCGTGTGGGGCTACGGGTTGGGGGGAAATGGTAGGAAGCCCAATGTGGAATACGGAACTTAATACCAGTCATACCTCTATTATTGCGGGGACGGGTTTTCAACCTCGTTATTTCATTTATCCATACGATCAATTTACTGACGCTGCTAACGCGGAATTATACAGCAAAGGGTACATTGGATCACGAACAGGATGGCATGCCGATGGTATTCACACTCCTTTTTATAAAAATGGATATGAGGCAAATGATGAAAATTTATTTAAACCCGATGCCAGTGGGTTTTTTCGAACAAGTGTTCAAGTATTTGACAACATTGACCAAGGAAATTCTGAAAGCGGTCAAACGGCAGAATTAAATTCGGTAGCAGACAACGCTATTGCTAACAACGAATGGGGAAATAGAGAGCTACACAATGTGGGAGCAGGTGGCTGGGGAAGTGTTCTGGTGACCGCATACCGTGACCATTTAAATTATGTTCAATCCAAAGTGAGCAGTGGTGACTTATGGATGCCGACCGTTTCAGAAGCATTGACCTATCAAATTCAAAAATTGGTATACACTCCAGTTGGGAATTACGACGGAGGCACAAAAAAGATCACGGTTACTTTTACTGAAGACCACAGCAGCATCACCGCTGATGTTGGAACATATTTAGGAGCGTTGACTATCAAAACACCTGTAACCATCATGTTGGATGTGAGTGCTTACGTGGGACTTATTGACTTTACTAAAGCAGTGGTTAAGCAAGGAGCAACAAACATTGATGCTTTTACCTTGGATGGCAACACCTTTTTTGTGAATTTATATCCTAGTGATGGTTCTTTTACCATTGAGGAGGACATTCCGATGAGTTCATTTACTGTAGCCAATCATGATGAGTTTTCTTTGTATCCGAATCCGGCAAACGATGTAATTTATGTTAGGGGAGAGGTAAATAAAATTAGCGTATTTTCTAGCGCAGGTCTAGAGTTAATGGTGAGTAACAACAATCAGGTTGATTTATCAGCTTTGTCATCGGGAGTTTATTTTATTAGGATAAATAACACATCAAGTCTTAAAAAATTCGTGAAGTTATAATTGGATTGCCTTACATTTTTATGACAGTAAAGACTTCAATTATGTGTAGTTTTGCCGGACAACAACCCTTGTGAAATGAACACATTTTTAAAGACTGATTTACCTCAAATAGCCTTTCCTGACAGCAGCAACTTTTTTTTAATTGCAGGACCTTGTGCTATCGAGGGAGAGCAAATGGCAATGGACATTGCTGGGAAAGTAAAAGAAATCACTGAAAAATTTGAAATTCCTTACATTTTTAAAGGCTCCTATAAAAAGGCAAATCGTTCAAGAATTGACTCATTTATAGGGATTGGGGACGAAAAAGCACTCAATATTCTTAAAAAAGTAGGAGAAACGTATAATTTACCTACCATTACGGACATTCATGAAGCAAAAGAAGCTGAATTTGCTGCTAAATACGTCGATGTTTTACAAATACCTGCTTTTTTATGCCGACAAACAGATTTATTGGTTGCTGCGGCTAAAACGAATAAAGTGGTGAGCGTTAAAAAAGGACAATTTTTATCGGGTGACTCCATGAGCTTTGCGGTTCAAAAGGTGAAAGACTCGGGAAATGATAAAGTGTGGCTTACTGAAAGAGGAAACACTTTTGGCTACCAGGACTTAGTAGTAGATTACAGGAACATTCCTACTTTGCAAAAGTACGCTCCAGTGATATTGGATGTGACTCACTCTTTGCAGCAGCCAAATCAAACCTCAGGGGTGACTGGAGGACAACCTGAATTAATTACGACCATCGCTAAAGCTGGAATTGCAACAGGAGCAAATGGTATTTTTATTGAAACTCATCCAAATCCTTCAGTGGCAAAATCGGATGGAGCTAACATGCTTCAACTAGATAAATTAGAAGAATTATTAGAAAAATTAACAGCGATTAGAATGGCTGTAATTTAAATCCAATAGGGAAAGACATTTACAAATGGCATTACAAAACGACCTGATATTACGAGCAGCACGAGGAGAAAAAACGGAACGAACCCCCGTATGGTTGATGCGTCAAGCAGGAAGAATATTACCTGAATACAGAGCATTAAGGGGGAAACTTTCTGGCTTTAAAGAACTTGTTGAAACCCCAGAATTGGCTGCTGAGGTTACCATTCAACCCATTGATCATTTAGAGGTAGACGCTGCCATTATTTTTAGTGACATATTAGTAGTTCCTGAAGCCATGGGATTGCCTTATCAAATGATTGAAAATCAAGGCCCATGGTTTGAAAACACGATTCACACCATGGCAGACGTGGACAAGATGATAGTTCCTGACCCTGAGGAAAAGTTGGCTTACACGTTGGACGCCATTAAAATCACCAAACGAGAGTTGGCAGGCAAGGTTCCAATCATTGGATTTGCGGGCGCTCCGTGGACTATATTTTCGTACATGATTGAAGGAAGCGGAAGTAAAACTTTTTCAAAGGCAAAAAAAATGCTTTATGCTGATCCTGTTTTATCGCATGCTTTGCTCGAAAAAATTACGCAAACAACGATTGCTTATTTAAAAGCACAAGTGAAAGCGGGAGCAGACATGCTTCAAATATTTGACTCTTGGGCAGGAATATTAAGTGCTGATCAATACAAAGAATTTGCCTTGAAATACATCAGTAAAATATGTGATGCTATTCCTGAGGTTCCACTCACGGTATTCAGTAAAGGAGCTTATTTTGTAATGGAAGATTTAGCAAAATTAAATTGCAGAACCCTGGGACTGGACTGGAACATGGATCCAATAGCAACACGAAAATTAGTGGGATCAAGCAAAACTTTACAAGGGAATCTAGACCCTTGCGCTTTGTACAGTAGTTTTTCTGAAATTGAAAAACTGACCAAAGAGATGCTTACCAAGTTTGAAGGAGGTCCGCACATTGCCAACTTAGGTCATGGCGTTTATCCTGACATTACACCTGATAAAGTGAAATGCTTTATTGAGGCTGTTAAAGGGTATTAGGTGTACTAATTTTTCGGGAAAATTTACAACAAGAATCCATCCTTATCAGCCATTGGCTCTGGAATATTGTCGTCGTTAATCATTTCCCTTAGGTCTATTTCAATACCTGTGGAAATGGTAGTAATTGGCACATCATTGTATGTCCCTTCAAAAGGATTTTCTGAATAATCTCCAATTTTTTCCATCAGGAAAAATATCCAAATAACAAGTGCTGACATGAATGGGAAACACAGGTATAAAAGTCCCTCAATATCCCTAAAAACATTACTCATTCCTAACGGAACTAAAGCACAAAATACCACACATAACCACAAAGCAGTGGAAGCATATTGTCTTGGGAAAGGGAAGTTTTTTATTCTTTCAGCTTTTCCTTGACCTGCATAAAAGTTAGTAATGATGTTGTGAAATTCCATGTGTCTGAAATCATCAAAGTAGTTTTGATCCTTAAGCTCTTGCAACCTGATTGATTGGGACTTCATGATTTGCGTAGCCACATTTGATTTGTCTTTGTATGTGGCAATTTCCTCATGGGATATGTACCGATTTAAATCTGTATCCAGCTTGTCCATGTAGGCTTCACAAACTGTAGGGGCGTATAGCATTTTCAGCCTCTCTGATGTATGCTCCCATGATTTACTAAGCCTTAGTTGATCTCAGGGCGGTTAACCATGCAATGTGTCTGTATATCAGTTCTTTTTGAATTTCAGGAACATTTTCACCCTGAATTAAACTGGTCACAGCTGCTCCAAAAGTCCTGCTGTCGTTTACTATTCCCCCGTATATTTTTCTTGCTTCCCAAGTCCTGTCGTAAGAACTGTTGTTTTTGAAGCCTAAATAAAATGCCACCGCGATACCAATTACAGTTAAGGGCTCCCATGGAACAGATATATTGACCTTAAAAAAGTACCACAAAGCACCGATTAGCGAAGCGTAAATAAAACCAATTATAAAAGGTTTTTTTGACCAATTGAAAGTCATCCAAAAACCGTAATTCTTTTTTGTATACATGTCGGAGATTATTTGAGTGTAATGTAGGAAATATATTTATTGAAAACACATCAGTTCGCCAAATTGACATCAGCAAGCAATGGTTTATCTAATCTTGGGCTTGATCAGGAACGGGGTCTATCTTAAAATGGATAAAATTTGGTGTAGTAAAAGCACGGTTGAAGTTAATGATCCTTGGTTTTGTTGAGTAATACACTGGCGTTGATGCCGAATCGACCTTTGTCTGTTTTAGCTCCGAATGGGCGCTAATTTTATATGATCCTTTTCCTACCAGGTTAATTGTAAAGACTCCTAAACTGTCAGCGTATACCTAGTCAATTGAACCAAAAGAGCTTTGAATTTTTATTAAAGAATGTGGGATGACTACGTCACTTTTTTCGCAAGTAATTTTGCCATTAATTATGAACCCAAATGCATTGGTTGTCCAGGAAAATAGGAGCAGAATTAATGTAAATTTCATGTTTTTTTGCGTTTGTATGCAAGTTACAACATTCTAAATTTTGTTAACGATTACTTGCTGTAGAAAAGAATATCTGCTTGTTTTTCAACGTTTAACAACATCTCGTAAATAATTAAGCATAAATTGTAAAGTGATTCTAGGTCTTTTATGCGTTTTTTAAAGAACGATAACTATTCAGAACCAATAAGCATGTTAAAACAGGAAGACATCATAAAACAACAAAGGCACTGGTTGCTGTTGTTTTGCTTGTTTTTTTCCTCGATTGGATTTTCCCAATTGGATACTGAACATTTTATTCCGCCGGTTTATGCTTCTACTCATATTTGGGTAGGTGCTCGAGAGCAGGTTGTTTATATTTCTACACCGACAAAGACACCGGTTAACTACATCATTAAAAATGGTGCAGGAGTAACCGTTGCCACAGGAATTGTCACAAATGCTACACCAGCAAGTTTTCAGATGAATGGCAGTCCCACCGAGTTTGTAGTAGAGGATGCGGATTTAAATAAGGTTCTTACTGATAGGGGATTACATATCACTTCAGACGAAAAGATATATTGTAATTTAAGGGCACAAACAGGAAGCTGGGCAGGTATAGCCTGGAACGATAGACCTAACGCAACTTCAATGACTACCAAAGGGAGGGCAGCAATGGGTACATCTTTTAGGATAGGACATTTCCCAAGTCCTAATAATAACACTAATAAATCAGCAATGGCTGGGATCTATGCTACCGAAGACGGCACCAATGTTAGTATCGATTTAACAAATAAGCAACCCGTATTACAAGGCGCTGGAGCACCGTCAACTGCTAATGTTATTAACATCACTTTAAACAAGGGAGAGACGTATGTGTTTGCAATAGCAGGAAATGTTTCAGCCTTAAACAGAGGAAGAGGGATGATTGGTGGATTAATCAGTTCAGACAAGAAGATAGTAGTAAATTGTGGTTCTTGGGGAGGAAATTTAAAAAACGCAGACGTAGTTGATATCGGAATTGACCAAATAGTAGGAGCCGATAAAATAGGAAAAGAATATGTTGTTGTACGAGGGGCATTAGCTACACAAAACAACAACCATGAAAGGGTACTTATTATTGCTCATGAAGACAATACTGAAGTCAAAATAAATGGAGTTGTGGTTACAACAATTGCGAATGCAGGCGATTACTACTATTCGCCTTCAACTAAATATTCAACTAATGGATCGATGTACATTGAAACTGATAAACCAGCATATGTTTATCAGTTTATGATGGGAGATGGAGGTTGGCAAGAAAAAACACAAGGGATGAATTTTGTACCCCCTATTTCGTGTAATACGACGAGCTTTGTTGATAATATACCATTTGTCCAGAGAATAGCTCACATAAATTATGCAAGTGCTGCAATTACTGTAGTATCAACCGCGGGTGCAACAGTTACTGTTACTGCGGATGGGGTGAATCAAAACATAGGGGCTCCAAAAGCTGTTACCGGCTCCAATTACGTGCAGTATAAAATATCTAATTTAACAGGAAATGTAGCTGTGTATTCAACGACTATCGCTTTGGTTAGTATTGCTGGACAGAACACAGCGTCTGGTTACGGGGGGTATTTTTCTGGTTTTGTTGAGACAGAATTTTCGGAAGGAGTAAGTTGTTTGCCTGGCTATTTGTTTGAGCCTAACGGCAGGTCAGGAGATTATCGTTGGTTTAAAGATGGAGTTGTAATACCAGGAGAAACTAATGATAGTTTGTTTGCTTCAGAAACAGGAGATTATACTTTTGAGCGCACTTTAGCGGGTTGCGTGGACACATCTGAAATCATTTCAGCAGTTGGTGTAAATCAATTTTCGTTTGACGGAGATACCGCTTTGTGTTTTGAAGATAGCGTGCAATTGTCCATTATTGGTTCCGGTTTTGACAGTTTGTCGTGGGAAACAGGGGAAGAAATAGCTTCTGTTTTTATAAAAACGGCTGACACTACAGATGTTCGAATATACTCCGACATTACCAAAGAATGTTATGTGGATACTTTTGTAATTACTACCGAGCTACCTTTTCCTACTCTTTCAATGTCAGACACTTCTTTTTGTCGTGGTGGGACAGCGACTTTAGATGCTCAAAATACAGGTTCAACTTATTTGTGGAGCACTTCGGAAGTTTCTAAAACTATCGATATTAGCGAATCACGGGACTACCATGTGGCTATTACAGACACCAATGGGTGTGTTGGTCGTGATACGATGAACTTAACGGTTAACAGTTGTAACACAGATGCCGCTGTTACAAAAACGGATGGACGAGACGATTACACACCTGGTACAACCACAACCTATGCTATTGTAGCTAAGAACCTGGGCCCCAATGATTTTACTGGAGGTACAGTTTCCGACCCCCTTCCAACAGGTATTGCATCAGTAGAAGTGTCTTGGAATGCAACATCTTATGGAGGAGCAACTACTGCAACAGTAGGCAACCAAATAGGAACTTTGAATGATGTGGTCAGTATTCCGGTGGGTGACAGTGTTGTTTATTCCGTGAGTATTGCGGTTCCCGTAGCATACAGAGGAGATTTAGTAAATACTGTTACAATATCTGTTGACATTGATACCAATGCTTTGAACGACGTCGCGACTGATACTGATTTTAATGGTTTGTGTCTGGGTGCAACAACTTCAAGTTTTGTAGATCAATTCAACACAGGTTACAAGGTTAATGTTGGTGATAATGATCCTAATTGGACTATTCAATGGATAAACGATCCAGCGTATCATGTCTATTCGGCTAGTAGCTATGCAACCCCTACGAGTAATGCTATAATTCCTGCTGTTGGAATGAATAAAGCGGCAGGTGTATGGGGTGATGCTTCTTATCCTGATTATTTATGGGTTTGTTACCCGTGGACAGGGGCAAATAATGGCCCAGGAAAACACATAGATGTAGACGGGGATGGGGTTCTTAATGAGTATTCTAATATAAATAATATTGTAGGAGCAACAGGAGATGCTGTATTATTAAAGTTTTCGAAATCTTTTGAAATGACAGCCGCTCAAGTAGCCGCTAGTGAATTGTCATTTAGTATTGCAGCTGATAATAACATAATGGACATCATAGTAAACGGTGTGTCTCAAGGTCCAAAAATATTAGGAAGTTATCAACTTGTTCCGCATACAATTACGCAAGGTTTTCAAGTGGGAACCAATACAGTAGAGATTATTGTTAATTCTGGTCCTGGTTATGCAGGAATGATGATTGCCAATTCAACCATAAAAGCTGTTGATTCTGTGTCTTTGGTTACTACTGATCCGCCACTCCCATGTGCACCTGTATCAGTTGATATCACGGATTCATTGTGGACAGTTGGTTCTATTAACATAGGTGTTAATACTTACTTTACGGACGCCGGAGCAACTGCCCCTTATAACTCTCCAACAACTGCAGATTCTGGATCATATTACATTGTTACTACAACCCCATTAGGATGTTCAGATACGGCTAAAATTAATGTGGACGAGCATCCAAATCCAGACGTAACACTTCGAGAAGATACTTCTTTTTGTGAAGGAGGAAGTGTAGTCTTGGAGGCAGGCACTGCTATTAATTTAATTTGGAGATGGACAGGAGGAGTTGCTGCACAATCAATTACAGTAGATACTACAGGAGTATACAAGTTGGTTGTTACAGATGTGAATAATTGTTCGGATAGTGACAGTGTGAAGATCACTGTACATCCATTGCCGATTGTAATGATAGGTCCTGATTCGATAATATGTGAGGGTGATTCTGTAGCTCTTGATGCTCAAAATAGCGGATCGACATACAGTTGGAATACCGGGGAGCTTTCACAACAAATTAGTATTAAAGACGCAGGAATATATGGCGTAGAGGTAATTGACGAGAACACTTGCTTTGGAAGTGATAGCATGGAATTAACTTTTCATCCAAATCCAGTGGTTGATGTGGGCAAGGATACCGAAATATGCGAAGGTCAAACGGTTACCGTTGATGCTGGTTCATGGGTAACAACTGTTTGGGGGGATACACAAAGCACATCAACAGTTTTGATTAGCGCAACAACAAAAGCTTATGTTGATGTACTTGACACGAATGGTTGCTTTGGATCGGACACGATTCAAGTTACTGTAAATCCTTTTCCTGTGGTTGATTTAGGCAACGATACCACGATTTGTATCCGAGAAAGTTTAACGCTTGATGCCGGTAACCCGACTTTAGCCTATTTGTGGAATACGGGACAAACTTCCCAAACAATTGTAGTATCACTAGGAGAATATAAAGTGACAGTTCAAGATAGTATTGGATGTGCTACGTCGGACTCTACGATCATCAGCGTGGAAGAAATAACAGACCCGTTTATTCAAGACTACCCATTTTGTGAAGGAGATTCATCAGAGTTATGGGCGGACAACAATGTAAATGATTACACGATAACATGGCTAGGATTAACTAGTGATCCGACTTATTTTATCAAGGAAACAGGTACTTACCAAAGCGAAGTAACAGGAGAGTATTGTTCGGAATATTTTGATGTCGTAGGAATAAAAACAGATACACCAGATGTGTACATCGAAAAAGTAACCCTAAGAGATAAAGTGTGCTTTGACAACGATGTCATGAAATTAGGACTTCAAGGAATAAATTTGGATCAGCTAGATGTGTTGTGGTCCACAGGGGAATCGGAACATCAAATCACTACTTACGAAGCAGGAGTATATTCTGTGGAGGCAATTTATCAAACATGCAGCACACATGTGGAAATAGAAGTGGAAGAATTTTGTCCCGCCAACCTTTTTGTTCCAAATGCTTTTACCCCTGATGGAGGAGGGTTAAATGATGTTTGGATGCCAAAAGGGTACAATCTTCTGGATTATGAAATGAGAATTTTTAATCGTTGGGGACAACTGTTGTTTACCTCTAATGATTTACATGTTGGTTGGAACGGTACTTTTAAAGGAGGAGAAGTTCAGCAGGACGTATATGTTTATAAAATTTACTACTCCCATGAACTTGAATCTGGGTTGATGGAGGAAGAATATTTGGTGGGCACTGTTACATTAGTTAGGTAGTTGCCGATTAAAAATCCACTGAAAACCCTACGCGAATACTGCTTACGTTAAAATATTCTGAAACAAATGTTTCGCTGTGGGTGTCATCCATTTGCCATTGTTTAAAATAGTAGTAGAGTTGAAAGTTGGCTCTGATTTTTTTAATGTCTTTTGACACATTGAAATAAACAAATTTATTCGTTAACACCGGTGCCAGCCCATCCACTAGGAATGAATTATCATCCTCTGGATGGAACACCTCATCTCCTTCTTCATTTAGTGCCACTTCCTCATCGGAGAATATTTTTGAAAATTTTAACCCTGCGCCAACCCTGTATTCTAACACACTAGAAACAGGTAATTTGTAATCTAGGGAAACAGGTAATTCTATTCTTTTTAATGCAAGATGAATTTCGTTCACCTCATCAAAATCTCCCCCTCCCCCTTCAGTCCTGAAAAAATGGTGTTGACCAGCTGTGTAATCGATACCGGTGTTCAATTGAAATTTTTTGCTGAATAACGGATACTTAATTTTTGATTGTAATGTATAGGAGAACAATGAATTGTAGTCATACGCATATGTGTTGCCTATTTGGTGAATCGACAAAATTCCGATAGACATTTTAAATTTCCGATGTCTTGTTTTGCTTGAATCGCTTGTGCTTTCCTCACTTGAATCCGTAGCTGCAATGATTTCTGCAACAACCTCCGGCACTGGTTCCGATTGCGTCGTTGAATCAACCATTTCTTCTTTCTTTTCTCCCTCTGGCACGTCTAGATTTGTATCGCTAGGCAGAGTGTTTCCATCCGTTTGAGCAATGAGGTTAGCACCAATAGACTTGCCAATAGGTTCTTTATTGGATATGGCGATTTGTTCTTCGGCTCCTTCATTTTTCGAACCTTTTTTCTCGGTACCAATCTTTATACGATCCTGTGTTGCAATAGAGTCGTTTTGAGCTCTTATGCTCACATTTTTAGTGGTTGATTCTTTAGGAGTGTTACTTTGGCCTTGAACAGTCTTCTGTTTTTGGCTTGCCGCAACCACACCTCTTTTGTCTTGCTCTTTTGTCCCTATGGAGTTCGCCTTTGCATCAGTCGATTCAGTTGCAGAGTTGTTTAGCGCCTTATTGCGGTCAATTTGCTTACTTGATGGTCTATTTTTAATTGGTGTTATAACTTCACTACTTTCATTTTCAGTGTCAACCGGATTTTTTCTTTCCTCTTTGCCAAATGCTTGTGTTGAGCCTTCTTTTGTGTCAGCGTTCTGTCGACTTGATTCACCCTTGCTTGTGCTGATAATTGTTGAGGACTCTTTGGATTCCTTGTTTGCATTTATTTCCAAAGGATTGTCGTGTTGAGACTCAGTAGGATGTTGTATTTCCACTACATCGTTTTGTGTGGGTGTAATTTCCTGTCCGCTGTTCATGCTCACCACTCCAATACCTACGACAATCACCGCACCCAATGTCATCAAACCAAATTTCCTCGCAAAATGTCTTAACCTCAATTGAGTGTACGATTTTGAAACAGGTAAACCCTCTAGGTTTTCCAGCTCCTCTTTGAATAAATCGTCTATGTCCATTTTACCTTTCATACGCTCGTAATTTTTCTCGCAAGGACTTCCGTGCTCTTAAATATTGTGATCTGGATGTCCCTTCACTTATACCCAGCAAGGACGATATTTCCGTATGAGGTAACCCGTCAATGACATACATGTTGAACACCGTCCGGTATCCATCCGATAACGACCCAAGGGCTTGCTGCAATTGCCTCTTGGAATACACTGGGTCCACCTCTTCCACAGAACTTTCATCTATCAATTCATGTAAACTATTGTCGTTCTGAAAAATGTCGTTCTTTTTAAAATGTTTGATGCTGTTAACCACTACTATTTTTCTCATCCAACCCTGAATTGATCCCTGATTTTTGAACCGGTCAATTCCCTCATATATTTGCACAAAGCTGTCGTGCAGTACATCTTCAGCCACACTACGGTTTTTACAATAACGAATGGCCACGCCCATTAATACTGAGGCGTGGTCATTATACAGCGTTTTTTTCCAATCTTGTGTTTTAGTAAAAAACAATTGGTTTATGTTAAGGGTTTTATCCAAGTTAAACTAATCTTGACAATAACACTCCTCCTCCTCTTCCTCTTCTTCTTCTTCTTCTTCCTCTTCCTCGAATTCACATTCGTGTTCTTCAATGTCAGTCAAATAATATTCGACAACAGGATCTTTACCTTTGTCTTGGTAATATTCTTCAGCAATCAATCCAATTTCTGAAACCCATTGGTAGCAAACTAAACCGTGACCCATCACAATTTCAATTTTTTTACAACAAAACTCTCCTGCAGGAACTTCAATGGTTGAAAAACCAACGAATGTTTTTACCACTTCCTTTCCCCAGTTAAAACTCAACCACGAATCTCCTACTTCAGCTTCGTTGCTAAAAAACAAGTACTCTTTATTGTAGTCAATTATTTCAGCGGTGCCCAAGTTTAGATAGGTGCCTGTCAATCCAAATGAAGTCCCCGCTCCAGCAAATTGATATAACTCTTCCTCGTCATGGTAGTAAACTGAAATTGCTTCGCTTGGCCCACCTGTTTTGTGGAATTCTGTATGAATTTGGTTGTTTTCTTCCCATTGTTCTTCCAAGGAAATTTCAAAATTTTCTGTTCCCTCGTAATACCATACTGCTATCTCATGAACATCGGTGTATGCATCCAGTTCATCCCCACATTCTTCGCAATATTCAGTGTATTCTTCTTCTTTTGTTAATTCCTCTTCTTTTTCGCATGCTGTAAATACAAACAGTGCGCTTAACGATAATATTAAAATCTTTTTCATATCTAATTGGTTTAAGTGTTCATAGGTAAGTATGCTTAAATAGCGAAACGTTGCATTTGCATGAAAATTTATTTTTTTGGATAAAAGGGAATTGTGACTCTTACTCCTTATAGTGGGAGGTAGCGAAGAAAATTAGATTATTATAAATTTTTCCCTCTTGGTTTATCAGCCTCATGGAGTACAATGTCAGAATGAAGAAACTGTGCAGCTTCGGCAGAATCTTTCACTTTTGAAGCGCTTCGCGCTAACATTTCTGATTCAAATTCCGTCAGTACACTTTTTCGTATACCTGATTTTTTCCAGTCAGACAAAGGTCTGCATTCTTTTGTTATTAGCCGAGCCAGCACTAATGCATCTAGCAAGGCTTGATTCGCTCCTTGTCCTTTAAAAGGACTCATGGGGTGCGCTGCGTCTCCAATTAATGTGGCTTGACTATTTTTTTGTAGTTCCTCTGATGATAGAAGTTCTCGGTCATAAACAGGATAACCTGATATTTGTTCATTCAAGGTTGCTTCCACTATTTGAGGAACAGGATCATGCCATGGAGTCCTACGAATAGCTTCTTTTTTTAATTCTTTAACACCCTTTTTACTTAATAGTAATGCGTTTTTTTCAGACATGGGAAAGCTTAATTGCCACATGATCGCCTCGGAAGAGTAGGGCATCATGTAAATTCGTTCATTCCCGTTGGCAGTTTGAAATACAGTAGCAGAATCTAATAAGATATTGTCTTGATTTTTGAGGTCGCTCAGTTTGCATATTCCAAGAATGACTATGCAACCAAGGTAATTCAAGGGTGTGTTTTGTTCACCTATTAGCAAATTTCTTACTGTACTTCTAATCCCGTCTGCACCTATTACAAGGTCAGCTTTGATGTCTTTTTTCTTCCCATTTACTTGAAAGGTTAAACCCAAAGGCTGATCAGTAACATCATTATTTGTTACCGGTTTTTGTTTAATATCAACTAATTGGTGACCCCATTGCACATATTTATTGCCATTCAGCCTTTTAAATAGTTCTAAACGTAGAGATTGTCTGGCAACATGTATGTTGGTTCGTTTTCGATCACCAGACGATGTGTTTTCCTTTGATTCTGACCATTTTCTTTTGCCCCATTCACCAACAATTTTTCCATCCGTAGTATGTACTACATGCCGTGTAGAGATAACCCCCGATGGCAAAGAGAAAATTCCAAATCCTTGAATTGCTTTACTGGCTTGCTGTAAAGTGAGGCCGTACCCTTGGGATCGATCATCAAAA
>JBLIAZ010000008.1:0-28779 GCA_047631875.1 Saprospiraceae bacterium | reverse complement strand
GTTCTTTTTCCTCGACGTAGTTTTTGAACGCTAATTCAAGCGCTTCAGATTCAAAAATGGCAGCACTTTCAAAAATACCCGCCATGTCGTTAGCGATTCCTTTGGATATGTCTTTCCATTTTTTTCGTACCATTTTTTCGGCGAAGGTGGTCGGGTTTTCAAAAAAGTAAAGCCCTTTAGAATAAATCTCTGGAACAAAAATTACACGCTCTTTCATGAGCCCGCATATGGTTGTCAACTGTGTGTCTGATACATTAATTCCTGTTGGAAGTGATGGTTTCAACAAGCCAACCAATTCACTATCAGTTTTCCCCATGATGTATTGTTGGTTAAACCATTTTGCTTTCTCCGGGTCAAATTTAGCACCAGATTTTACCACTCTGTCCAAGGTAAATGACTCAACTAATTGATCCATGCTGAATATTTCTTGTTCTGTTCCTGGGTTCCAACCTAAAAATGCTAGTATATTCAAAAACGCTTCAGGTAAATATCCGTCTTCTTTAAATCCTTTAAATATTTCACCTGATTTAGCGTCATCCCATTCCATTGGAAAAACTGGGAAACCTAATGCATCACCATCTCGTTTACTCAATTTTCCATTTCCATTGGGTTTTAACAACAGTGGCAAATGTGCAAAAGCAGGCATTTCATCTTCCCACCCTAACATTTTATAAAGCAAGACGTGGAACGGCGCGCTTGGCAACCATTCTTCTCCCCGAATAACGTGAGAAATTTTCATTAAATGATCGTCTACCACATTAGCTAAATGATAAGTTGGTAAACCGTCCGCTTTAAAAAGCACTTTGTCGTCGATCTCCTTGGTATTAAAATTAACCTCTCCTCTAACTAAATCTTGAACTGTAATGTTGGTGTCCTCTGGCACTTTTAACCTGATGGCGTATGCTGTCCCTTTTGCCAATTCTTCTTCAACTTCGGCTGGGGGCATTGACAAGGAGTTTTTCATCATCATCCTAGTGTTATAATCATACTTCCAATTTTGCTTTAGGGCTTCATGCTCTTTTCTAGCTTGGCTTAATTCTTCGGGCGAGTCAAAAGCGTAATAGGCTAATCCTTTGCCCAATAATTGCTGAACAAATTGTGAATAAATTGCTTTTCTTTCACTTTGACGATAAGGTCCGAAGTCACCACCTTTGTGTACTCCTTCGTCAAATTCAAACCCGCACCATGCTACGCTTTTTAATAAATACTCCTCAGCCCCTTCCACAAACCTTGTTTGATCAGTGTCTTCAATCCGTAAAATCACTTCCCCTCCCTGGCTTTTTGCAAACAAATAGTTGTATAATGCTGTCCTTATTCCCCCTATATGCTGTGGTCCTGTTGGACTTGGCGCGTATCGAACCCTAACTTTCTTTTCCATGTGATCAATTTGTTGGCAAAAATAGGGTATTTTTAAAACTTAAACACAAGAAGCAGTCACTGTCCTCGTTATATTATTGGAGGTGTTTCAATGGTTTACATTTTCCTTGAGATAAAAAAGTGAAATCAAACTGAAATAAGAATTACGATGAACAAAAAAATAATTTCCCTACTGTTTTCATTAATTGTTTTGTTTTCGTCCACTAAAGCCTTTGGTGGTGAAGAAGCTACTGGCACAACTACACCAATGTACAAAGAATACCAAAGTTGGTCGGCTGATGCAATGGGTGGATTGTTTTTCCCAAGCAGCATCCCTCTTTTGTTTTATAGTTTTGGTGTCTATCCTCGGTACAACATTTTAGCTCCAAAAGAATACCTGACAGTTTCCGTTGGTTCTCCACTGAATTTGGGATTCAGTTTTACCGCTGGAACTTTTGGCACTTTCATTCAATTCATGGGTGACATTCCTTTGACTGTGGATTTAAACATAGGTAGTAGGGCAACGCCATTTGATGAATCGCTATTTGGCGCATACATCGGTGGCGGGTTTAATTATAATTACATGTTTTTTCAAATTAACGAGGATAAAGCAAGTTTACACACCTTTGGCCCAACTGTTCACGGAGGATTCAGGTGGGAAATTAATGGAAGACAAACAGGTTTCAGAATTTCATATTTAAATGGATTTGGAACGCCAGATGAAATGGTAAATGGAATTTTAGTGGAAGGCTCCCCTGGAAATAATATTTTTTCTCTTTCTATTATTTATGGAATAAAATAGTGGAAGTAGATGCACAGCATATCATTAAAGAAAAACTTAACGGTTTCATAAAAAGGTATTACCTGCAACAAATCACACAGGGACTACTTAGTACTTTTGCCATATCCTGTGGTTTATGGTTGTGTTTTGCTTCTCTAGCTTACTTTTATTATCTGTCAACCGAGCTCCGGTTTGTGTTGATGTCTTCCTTAGTAATCATTTTGGGGTTTTTCGCGATCAAGGGTGTAGTGCTTCCTGTGTTGAAATTATTCAGAATTGGTAAAAGAATTTCTGACAAAAAAGCTGCGCAAATAATAGGAACATACTTCAAAGGGGAGATTGACGACAAACTGTTAAACGCCATTTATTTATTGAATGAAAGCAGTGACAATGAATTAATTTTAGCGTCCATCCAACAAAAGTCAGCCAAGCTAAGTGGTTTTAATTTCTTACACGCCATCCCAATTGAACAAATAAAAAAAGCGCTAAAAATTGCATTGATACCAGCAGGTGTATTCCTGCTGTTACTTGCTTTAAAGCCTTCGATTATTAGCACCGGTACACATAGGATTGTTGCCTTTAACACAGAGTTTGTTCCCGACAATCCTTACCACTGGGAACTATTAAACACCTCAATGCAAGGGGTAAGGAACGAACCTTTTGAACTCACCATCCAATACATAGGACTAGAAATTCCAATCGAATCCTACATTAAATTTGAAGGAAAGGTCCGCCGATTAATCCAAGGTCAAAATGGAAAATTTACATACACCATTAACCACTTGACCAAGGAAATCGACTTTAAAATTAAAACAGGGATTTACCAATCCAAATCCTATCAGATTCAAATAACAGACCGACCAAAATTATCAAGCATCAGTATCAACATCGCAGAACCTTCTTATTTAGGGGGAAGAAAGTATGAAATTAATGACGATGGAAATTTATCTGTTCCAGAAGGTTCAATAATAAATTGGAAATTTAACACTGTCCATTCTGATTCGTTTTTCTTGAGTTTTGGAGAAGTCGATACTGTTTTTTCAATAAAGCCGTCATTTTCAGTTCAAAAACAGGCAATAACAAGCATTAAATACAAAATAATGCTTATAAACTCGTCTTTTCCGGAGCCAATACGGTATGAATACGAATTAAACGTCATATCCGACGAGTTTCCAGCAGTAACTATCAAGCAAGAGGATGATTCTTCACGCTTTAATTTACGCCACCTACATGGAGTCATCAGTGATGATCATGGGTTTTCTGCCTTGAGGTTTCACTACTTGATCAATGACAGCAACCATGTACACGAGCTTAAATACGAAAAAGGGTTAACACAACAACAATTTTTTAAAACCATCGATTTTAATGCTTTTTCAATAAAAGAGGGCAAGAAGATGGAATACTATTTTGAAGTCGTTGACAATGATGGCATCAATGGAGGAAAATCTGTGTTTAGCAGCAAGCTCAGCTACTCAATGCCAAGCAAAAGTGAAAAAGACAGTACTGTCAACAAGGGCAACGATGAATTAAAGACCTTGCTTGCTAATGCTCAAAAGGAGTCTAAAGCGCTTCAAATGGAATACCACGAGATCAAAAAATTATTGCTGGAAAAAAAGAACTTGTCTTGGCAAGAAAAAGAGAAGATCAATGATTTCTTGTCGCATCAAAAATCTTTTGAAAAAGACCTGATGAGCATTCAAAAAGCAAACAAGCAAAACAACTCTAACCAGGAATCGCTGACAGAAAAGGAGAAAAAACTACTTGAAAAACAGCTGCAAATAAACAGGCTTTTTGACGAATTAATGGACGAAGAAACTAAAAAACTATTTAATGAAATCGAAAAGTTAATGGAAGAAGTGAACCAGGAAAAACGGGAAGAAAAACTCGAAGAAATGAACCTGAGTAATGAAAATATGGAGAAATCCTTGGACAGGGCACTTGAACTTTTTAAGCAAATGGAATTCGAACAACGTTTAGACGAAACCCTCACGGACTTAAAAAAACTAATTAAAGAACAAGACAAACTAGCAGAAGAAACTAAAAAGAGCTCAAAAAAAGAACTGGAAAATGTAAAAAAGAAGCAAGAAGAACTTAAAAAGGAATTCGAAAGATTGAAGAATAAACTAGAAGACTTAAAAAACAAAAATGACAGCTTGGAAAACAAGCAGGAAATGGAAAACACAAAGCCAGAAGAAAAAAAGGTCAGTGAAGAAATGAAAAAATCCATGGAAAAACTTACTAAAAAGCAAAAAAAAGGTGCGGGAAAAAATCAAAAATCGGCCTCGGATGAAATGAAAAAAATGTCAAAAAAGCTTTCTAAGATGCAACAAAAAATGAGTGAAGGAAATCAAGCCGAAGACCTTTCCTCAATGAGACAATTACTCGAAAACTTAATTTTCTTGTCTGTCGAGCAAGAGAAACTATTAAAAGAAACCAAAAAACTTAACCGTTATGGTTCAAAAAACGTGGTTCACACCCAACAACAAAAAAAATTAAAAGATGACGCTGAAATGATAGAAGACTCCTTGTTTGCCTTAAGTAAACGACAGCCTTCTCTTGCTTCCTACATTAACAAAGAGATACACGAAATAAATTTTAATCAACAAAAATCTTTGGAATTATTAGCAGACAGAAAACCAAGAGTATCGGCTATCAATCAGCAATTTGTTATGACATCCGCTAACAACTTAGCTCTGATATTGGACGAATCCATTCAAAACATGCAGAATGACATGATGAAAAATAAATTTGGCCAAGGATCATGTAACAAGCCAGGAGGAAGTAATCCAAAACCAGGAAGTGGGATGAAAAGTTTACAAAAAATGCTGAGTAAACAATTAGAAGAAATGCGAAAGGCACTTAAAAAGCAAGGAAGCAAACCGGGGAAAGATGGTAAAAAAGGAAAGACCGGGGCTGCAAAAAGTTTTGGGAAAATGGCAGCTGAACAGAGCGCAATAAAAGAACAATTACAAAAATTAAGCGAACAACTGAAAAACCAAGGCAATGGGGGCTTGGGCAATGCAAAACAACTAGAAAATCAACTAGACGAAACCCAGAAAGAATTGCTGAATAAACGAATAACACCAGAAAGTATTCGCAGACAGCAAGAGATTTTGACGCGTTTACTGGAGGCTGAAAAGGCAATGAAAGAAAGGGATTACGAAGAAAAAAGAATTTCAAAAAAAGGAAAAAACACCTTTAATCGTAACCCTACTGAGTTTTTAGAGTATACTAAAACCAAGAAGGGTGAAGAAGAAATGTTAAAAATTACACTTCCTTCCCTAAAAATATTTTATAAGAAGAAAGTAAATGAGTACTTTAACGCCGTCGAAAAATAATTCAGACAGAATGCAAGAAAAATTATCTTTCTCGTCTAAGGTAGAAAACATCAATTTAGTTGAAAAACTAATTGACGACATCTGTGATAAGCACAAAGTGAATGAAGACAATTATGGCAATATATTAATTGCCATCACCGAGGCTGTTAACAATGCTATTCATCACGGAAACAAATCCAACCCTTTAGCTGAGGTGAAAGTAAGCTTTTCAACTAACGACAAAGAACTTACTTTCGTAGTAGAGGACGAAGGAGCTGGATTTGATTTTGACAGCTTACCTGATCCAACTGACCCTAAAAACATTGAAAAACCACACGGAAGAGGTGTGTTTTTAATGAGAAACCTAAGTGACGACATTACCTTTTTAAACGAAGGTAGCAGCGTGAAAATGGTTTTTGACATCACTTAAGTTAAACCAAGGCTGATTAACGCTGCGACCATGCCTATCCATTTTTATTCCGAAGACGTCAATCTTAAAATTACTTCAAAAAAGAAGGTTCGTCAATGGATTACACAGACCATTCTAAACGAAAAACTAACAGCTGATACGATTTCCTACATTTTTTGCAACGATGAATACCTACATAAAATGAATCTAAAGTATTTGAATCATGACACTTATACGGACATCATCACTTTTGATTATTCTGAAAATAAATCAGTCAGCGGAGACTTATTTATAAGTTACGACCGAATAAAACAAAACGCGAGCACCTTTAAAAGTGGGGTCAAAAAAGAATTACACCGAGTGATGATTCATGGTGTTTTGCACTTATGTGGATATCGTGATAAAACAGAGACAGAAAAAAAATTAATGCGCAACAAGGAAAATTATTATTTAGATTGTCTAGACACTATCTTGAACAGCACAGGTTAACCGCCCACTTGCCACTTAAATCACTTCTCTTTGATCTCAGATAACGGAGCAATTAAACCACTATAAGAGTCCAAATCCAATTTCACCGACCCAATTAACAAGTTTGTTTTTAAACGAATTGGCACCTTATTTTGGTCATCACTCAACCAAATAGTCATGCTCTCTTTTGCTTTAAAAACACGCCCTTCTTGAAGTAACGGCACAAATTTTAAACAATTGAATTTACCCAAACTGGTTTTAATCACCTCCTTACCTAAAAACTTGAGTTTCATAGGATAATTTTCATGGTCAAAAAAAGTAGGAATGGTAAACTCTTGTCCAATCTTTGCGTTTTGTAAATCTAAAGTTCGAGCAAAATAAAACGATGACAAAAGGTCTTGCGCGTTCGGTTCAACATCATATTTCTTTTTACTCTTGTCTTTTAAGTTTTTTACTTTTGCTGTGTGCTTATATTGATTAAAATAAATGTTTCTTTTCATTACAAAACCACCTTCATGAACCCTTCTCAAAAAGACCCACGGCACCATAGCCTTGTCGTCAATGAATGATTCATACCTGTCTTTTACTTTAAATAACCACGAAAAAGCTCCTAAAGACTTTCCTGTGCCCACCACGTGGTAGGTGCTTCTTTTACCAACCATTACCGCATCAGACATGACCGTGAGTTTCGCTCTAGCGGCATCAATTACCCCATAAGACGCTTTGTATTCCAGCACTTCACCTCTTTTAAATGCTTGGTGTGTTACTTTTCTCAGGTTTTGCGAAAAAGCCCCTCCTGAAACAAGAATAAAAACAGCACCTAAGCAAAGGCCTCCGTGCTTTAAAAAGAATTTTAGTATGTTTTTCACGCTTTCCTTCATTATTTGAATGTAATTTACTGTTTTAATGACGTGATACTGTAATCAAAAGGCATTCCACTCTATTTCATTTTACAAATAAACGCAGATATTTACGTTTTATTTGCGTGTAACACAAGGAGTTTGCCTGCGCTATTGCAAAAAGGGTCAATTTATTACAAAACTACCAGTATCAGAAAAAATTTTGCGTTAACCGCTTGCAAAAGGACTTTTGCGGCACAATTTAATAGAACAACCTGACAACTACTAACTTATATTCGGGCACACAATAATACAAACGAACTATGAATCACCCATTTTTTACCAAAACAAAAAAGGAACTGTACGAATCCTTTAATCAAAATTCAACATCATTAAACGAATTGTTTATACTCCCGGCAGGCTTTTGGGAACTATCATTAGTTTCGAGAAAAGAATCAGTAAGACAATACTTAGACAGCATTTTCACCATAAACCAAAGCCTCATTGCAACCATTACGGAGGTTAAAAATGACTTATACGAAGGGAAAATAAACAACTCTAGGGATTACTACGAGTCCGACTTGCAAGTGGTTGATGTCTTGGTAAACATATACAGTCAGTTTTCAATCAAAGTAAAAATTATTGGAGGCCAAGAAACAGAAGGTTTAAAGGAAAAAGTGTTGCAGCAACTGGACGAACTGTATTCTTGCATTGAACACTTCCCCGAAGACATTGCAACCAATGTCAAATCTCGACCAAAAGTTATCTCAAAAGTTTCTTTGGATTATTACCAACTAATTTACCTAGCTTTTACCCACACCCAATCGCAAATTAACAACATACAATTAATAAAAAACCTGTCAAAATTAGCTAAAACACCTACCGTCTTCCTGAACTAAGAGCGTGTTCTTTTTGGTAAAAAAATGAAGTTTCTAAAAGGAATAAAACTATTCAAACGCGAACTTGGATGTTTAAGAAATTAAATTTTCATAATCCTCCGCCGTCAATAAACCATCAAACTGTGATGTGTCGCTTGCTTTAATTTTAATGATCCACCCTTTTTCGTATGGATCCTCGTTAATTGTTTCTGGGGCATCATTGATGTCTTCATTAAACTCCAAGACTTCACCGTCCACAGGTAAAAATAAGTCTGACACAGTTTTAACAGCTTCCACAGACCCAAAAACGTCTTCTGCTTTCAACTCCTCACCTTCAGTATCTACATCTACATACACGATGTCTCCAAGCTCTCCTTGAGCAAAATCAGTTATTCCAACGGTTATAACGTCTCCGTCAATTTTTAACCACTCATGGTCTTTCGTGTACTTTAAATCTGAAGGGACGTTCATTTTTTGCTGTTTTATCTTTTAATTTATGGCTACAAACATACGTAGTATTGATAAATTCATCAAACATCTACCCCATTAATTCGGTCGAAAATATAGTTAAAAAATAAGCTTCTGTCTTTTTCATTTACACCACTAATTAAAGTGCTTTTTTTCATCACTGATTCAAAAACCTCTTTAATATAAGTACAATAATCTTCGTCAAAAGTTGTGATGTAGTTCAAGATAATATGAGGCATAAAGGCCGCTTTGACATCTCCCATTTCAGCATAAATTGAATTGTCCGCGGCGAGTACTTCGTTAAAAAACAACTTAAAGTTCTGTGAATCTTCAATGCTTCTTTTCCCTATAATTGACTTGTGTTCCATTTCTGCTTCTACAAATAAATGCTGAAGCAATGTGGTTAAACATTGAAGCACCGACTTTGCCTCTTCACCAGTCATGAATCCAACGGTTTTATAATACGCAATTTGTGATGTCAAACCATGAATTGTTTCAAAATTCCAAATTTCAACGGAATTAATTTTTGAATACACTTCATTGATTTCCGCGCAAATTCGTAATTGTTCTTGATTTGGCTCATAATCAGCAAACTTAACGCCCACAAAATCCCTACGACTTAACATTGTTTTAAGCCAATAAAACAATTTAAACTTAGTCAGTTCTGGTATTTGAAAACAGTGAAACATTGGGATATCTTTCGCTGAATAATATATTGTTCCTCCAGCTTCCTTAACCATTTGTACATTCTGCAAAATACTTTGAAGATAAGCGGTGAAATCAAAATCCATTCCCGTGAATGGAAAATGGAAAGGGACTACTTTAGTTTTGCTTGCCAGTGAAATGTGGTTGTCAATAGACAAATTGAATGTTTGAGACAAAATGATAATTTCATCCAAATTCAAAAGTTTTTCATTTCGTATCCTTCGATAAGCAGCATCCTGACTTAAATGCAAAACTTCCGTTATGGTGTCCACCAGTTTTGTTTTGGTTCGCGCTTTAATTTGTGCAAATAATTCTTTTTGAACTTCTTCAGCTGGCATCATTATCAAATAGTTATTAATTAATCCAAATGTATCGTTTTTCAGGTTAACTCTTAACCGCAAAAGAAATTTTTACTCTTGGTAGTACACCCGTTTTACCCTTGGAGAAATACCTGTAAGCGCTTCATAAGGAATGGTGCCCATGTTCTTAGCAAAAACCTCGATAGGCAATTTTGCTCCAAAAACAATAACCTCATCGTCTTCTGTGGCGCCGATTCCTGTGACATCAACCATGCACATGTCCATACAAACGTTTCCTATTATAGGTGCTTTTTTACCTTTAATTATGACGTGTCCTTGTCCGTTTCCTAATGAGCGTCGCATACCATCTGCATAACCGATAGGTATAGTGGCTATTCGTGAAGGTTGAGCTAATATTCCCGCTCTTGAATATCCCACTGCGTCACCTTTTTGTAAAGTTTTAATTTGAGAAATGCTCGTTTTTAATGAACTGACCGCTTCTAAATGTTGAGAAAATTCAGACAAGGGCGAAATGCCGTATAATCCTAACCCTAAACGAACCATGTCAAATTGAGCATCAGGGAAAGTTAGAATTCCCGCAGAATTTAACAAATGATACAAGGGTTCTTTTATGAAGACACCGCTGAACATTTTTCGCACCGAAACAAAATCATTTATTTGGGCTTCCGTGTAAACAACCATTTGTACGTCGTCCGAAGTTGCAAGATGCGAAAACACACTTTTGACACATATACCATTATGCTCTTTCAGCCTGTCAATCAAATCTGGAACTTCCGCCATCGAAAACCCTAACCTGTGCATTCCTGTATCTATTTTCAAATGCACAGGGTAAGCCACACTTAGCGACAATTTTTCTATGACTTGCTCGAACACTTTCAGAGCTTGAAAACTAAAAATCTCTGGTTCCAAATTGTATTTTACCATCACCTCATAGGCATTAGCGTCTGGGTTCATCACCATAATCGGAGTAGTTATTCCCGCCTTTCTCAAAGTCACGCCCTCATCGGCATAAGCCACCCCTAAAAAATCTATTTTACTAAACTGCAACAAACTTGCTACCTCAAAGGCTCCTGCTCCATATGAGTGCGCCTTAACCATGACCATTATTTTCACTTCTGGTTTTAACTTTGATTTGAAATAATTTAAGTTGTGGTGAATCGCACTCAAATTAACCTCTAACACCGTGTTGTGAATTTGTTTCTGAAGTAGTTTACTTATATTCTCGAAGCTGAACTGACGAGCTCCTTTCAATAAAATTGTTTCATTGGAAAAATCGCTGATGTCATGTTCAATCAAAAACTGTTTGGTCGTATTATAAAACTTTGTTTCAACACTAAAACAATCCGCGCAATCACTTATTGATTCTCCAATGCCTATTAATTTTGTGATTCCCTTACTTATAATTAGCTCGTTTATTCCCTTATAAAGCTTTCCTGGTTTTTCTCCGCTTTCCAATATATCGGACAAAATCAATGTCTTTTTTATGTGCTGGTGTTGATGCTCCACAAAACCCAGAGCTATTTCCAGGCTTATCAAATCAGAATTGTAATAATCATTAATTAAAGAACAATTATTTATTCCTTCTTTAAGTTCTAGACGCATAGCAACTGGCAACAGCCCAGCTAAACCATTTTTAATAAAGCCAAAATCATAACCTAATGTCAACAATGTCCCCCAACAATGAATGGCGTTTTCAACACTCGCCGCATCCGTAAACGGAATTTTAAGTGTGTTGGTTTGTTTTTGATATAAGCCAGTCATACTAGTGACGGCTCCTTTCATGCTTATATCGGTAATCCTTAAATCTGCCGTCTGTGTTTTTGACCAAGAAAACAATTTCACTTTTCTATTCAGCAAAGTAGCCTGCTCTTTTATGTTTTCATCGTCTTTACAATAGATCAATTGTTGACAATGCTCAAACAATAAAAATTTCTCTGCTAATTTCTGTATTCGGTTTTCAAAATTTTCATCGTGGGCAGTTCCTATGTTTGTAATTATGCCAATGTTAGGGGAAATCAAATTTTCCAACACCCTCATTTCCCCCGGCTTTGATATTCCGGCTTCAAAAATCCCCAACTCGTGCTTTTGATCACATCGCCAAATACTTAAAGGCACACCGACTTGCGAATTAAAACTTTTAGGGCTTTTTACAAGCTGCACCCTTGTTTTTAGGATTTGCGACAACCACTCTTTCACGATCGTTTTTCCATTGCTTCCGGTAATTGCTATAACAGGTAAATTAAATTGATCGCGATGTATTTTACACAACTCCTGTAATGACTTTAAGGTATCATTTACCTTGATTACCGTGGCATGTTGAAGCAATGAAACGTCTACAGCTTGAGATACTACAAAACAACGAACACCCTTTTTATAGGCCTCCCCAATGTAGAGATGTCCATCGCGATTTGTACCTTCCAGCGCAAAAAAACAAGCTTGTTTTCCATTGGTTACTTTTCGACTGTCAATCAATAAATAACTGACCTCGTTTGCAGCATCGGTTTGCTGAAGCACCTCCCCTCTTATTCGTTCTATCAATTTATCTACGGAATACCTTGCCATTCAAACAAATATACTCAAATCAGGCTGTTTTTTGGAAGAGTATGTACTTAAACAAATGGTTTAAATTGTTACCTTCGAAGCAGCATAAAAGAAGCGCACATGAAAATAGCCATTGGAGGAGATCACGCAGGATTTCAATTAAAATTAAAATTCGTTGAAAAATTAATTTCATTAGGACATGAAGTCAAAGACTTTGGTCCTTTTAGTGAAGACAGTTGTGATTATCCAGACTTTGCCCACCTGGTTGCTAGTGGTGTTCAAAACAAAGGTTTTGACCTAGGGGTTGTGATTTGCGGGAGTGGCAACGGAGTAAATATGGTGGCCAACAAATACCAAGATGTACGTAGCGCATTGTGCTGGGATACTGAACTTGCATTCATGGCAAAAGCCCATAACAATGCTAACGTACTTGCTGTTCCGGCAAGATATATATCGGAAGAAAAAGCTTTTGAAATATTAAATGAATTTTTGTCTACTCCCTTCGAAGGTGGTCGCCATGAAAAAAGAGTAAATAAAATTTGTTGTGTTTAAATTTAAACACTTTCTTTTTATTTATTTCTGTTTTTTCGTTCACCAGCAAGCCTTTACGCAAAAAGACCCCTCAAAACATTTAGCTGAAAGCATTACTGTTTCAGCATTAAAAAAGCACATCAGCACACTCGCTTCCGACGAAATGGAAGGGCGAGAAAATGGTAAAAAAGGTCAAAAAAAAGCAGCAGCATACATCATGCAGCAGCTTGTTAATGCTGGTATATCACCAATTATGGGCACCTACTTTCAAGACGTCCCATTCATTGAAATTGTCCCTGAACAAATAAAAATCTTCATTAATGGAAAACCACTTTCATACATCAAAGACTTCGAGCATTACAAAGATTTTGACAATGCAACCATTCAACAAGCAGAATGTCTTTTTGTTGCATTCGGAAGTAAAAAAAGCTTTGCGGTCGCAGATAAAAACTTTACAGTCAAGGATAAAATTATTTTTATAGCTGGGGGATCTGAAAAAAAAAACATTCCCTCTATCAGCAAAAGAGTTGAATACGCCCATGATTTAGAAGCAAAGGCTGTTTTTATCATACAAGACAGTGGTGAATTTTCAAGTGATTCTAGTTATTTGATGGAGCGAGAGCAAGCCCTCGTTCGTGATTTTTCAAACCCTATACCTGTGTTTTTTATTGCTCAAAACTACGCCGATAGCTTATTCCAATCGACGGACTTTAGCCTAAAAAAATGGTTAAAAAAAAGCAAACCGCGCCACTTGGATTTGATCCTAGACATTGAGGTTAAGATGGTTAATGACAGCCAAAAAGGAGAAAATGTATTGGCATTTATTCCGGGAACTGAGCTAAAAAACGAAATAGTGATATTACTTGCCCACTATGACCACTTAGGAGTCAAAGGAAACGAGGTATTCAACGGTGCCGACGACAATGCGACAGGAACCGCAGCATTAATTGAAATTGCTAAAACTTTGCAATTAGCAAAATCTAAAGGAAGTGGTTTTAAAAGAAGCGTGCTCTTCATTTTGACAACCGGAGAAGAAAAAGGATTGTTAGGGTCAAAATACTACGTGCAAAACCCTTTGTTTTCGCCGGAACAAACATTCGCGGTTTTAAATGTGGACATGATTGGGCGTTCTGACGAAAAACACCAATCCAACCCTAAATATATATATCTCGTTGGGGCTAATTTTATAAGTCCTGTTTTACAAGAGATTTGTGAAACACAAAATGACAAATACACTAATTTAGCATTGGACTATACTTACAACTCCAAAGATCATCCTGAACGATTTTACTACAGAAGCGATCACTATCCCTTTGCTAGACAGGGGGTACCAAGTGTCTTTTATTTTTCCGGCATCCACAATGACTATCACCAAAATACGGACACGGTTGAAAAAATTAATTTCGAAAAAGTACAACTCGTCACGAGGTTTATATTCCATACGGCATGGGATTTGCTAAACACAGAACGGTCACTGATACCAAAGAAACCATAATTGTTTGCAAATGTGTTCATAAATCATAACCTTTATGGATAGTTCACGTACAATATACACTAGCGTGTTTGCAATGCTAAAGTTTACCCGAATGAGAAAAGTATTTTCTTTTATAATAATTCTTTGTTTTACCGCCCTTTCTTCTGTTGGCCAGACTGGTCCAAACGTCATTGACGTAGCAAATTTGAAACAAGGACAATGGAAGCTCACTGGAAAAGATAAAAATTTATCCAATTATAGGCCTGACCAGGTGGTTGAAGAAGGTTTTTATAAAGATGGTCTCAAAGAAGGCAAATGGACAAAATATTACAGCAATGGCAGGGTTGAGCACACGCTAACGTTCAAAGGAAATAAATTAGACGGGTTAGCCACATTTTACTATAAAAGTGGCAAGAAAAAAGAAGAGGGTATTTGGAAAAAGAACAGGTGGGTTGGAGATTATAAATACTTTTTTAAAAATGGCAACCTTCGAAATGAATGGAAATACAACGAAACGGGCAAAAGGAGTGGTGTACAAAAATATTACCATGAAAACGGAAAACTGAAACTTGAAGGCGCATGGGAAAATGGGAAAGAAAGTGGCCCTCTTGTTGAATTCTATGATGATGGATCGGTTAAATCTGAACGCTTTTTTGCTGGGGGAAGAATCGACATCAATAAAACGAAAAAATACAGTAAGACAGAAAAGCTTGCAGGAGGTTCAGTAGGAGACTCAACCACCGCAAGTAAAGCTATAACTAAAAGAGACACAACAAAAAAAGATAAAAAACCATTTGATGGTAATGGGTTCAATGAGTTTTTTAATAAAGACGGGCTACTAATCAGAAAAGGAATTTTTAAAGATGGATACCTCAACAACGGAGAGGTATACAAGTACCTGAGCACAGGGAAGCTTATCAAGACTTATTACTATAAAGGTGGTAAGGTCGTCCAAGTAAAAAACCACTAAATTTCACCAACCCATTTCTGAATTTGATTGACCTCAATGTGCTTGACACATTTAAAATGGCCTTTTGGGCAGCTGTCATACCCTATTTTTGAGCACGGTCGGCAAGACAAACCTTTGACTTCCGAAATTAAATTAGACACCTTGTTAATTCCATAATACGGCGTCATTCCGAATTCAGGAACCGTGTTTCCCCATAAACTTACAATCGGAATTTTATAAGCTGCAGCAACGTGCATCATTCCCGTATCGGGAGTAATGACTAGCTCAGCATTTTTAATAAGCATCGCTGATGTGTCCAGAGTTGTTTTACCACAGTAATTATGTATAACAACGTTCGTTTGGTCTTCTATTGCTTGGGCGTTAGCGCAGTCCCTTTCACCCCCTACTAACACAAACGTTCTGTCGACTGCTTCTAATATTTCCCGATACTTCTGGACTGTTGGCACCTTTGTAAAATGTGCTGCACCTACCACAACCACAGTATATTTTTCAGGTAATTTATTCGAAAGCTCTACAAATATATTCTCTGATTCTGGATTGGTAAAAAAATCCAATCCCTCTTTGTCATTCACGACACCCAAGCTACGCACACATGCCATGTACCTGTCCACAATGTGGGCGCCTGGCATCCTATTAATTTTTAACTTGGCAAGTAAAAACTTATTGATATTCTGTTTATCAAAAGACAAGGCTTTGACTTTGAGGCTTTTCTTTAGCCGCAATGTCCTCAAGTTTTTGTGCAAGTCCACCACATAATCAAACTTTTCATTGAGCAAGTCGGGCAACACTTCGTCAAGGTCTTTGTTAAAACTCCATACTTTGTCGACATATGGATTGTGCATTAACAATCCACGAAACGTCGTTTTTGTTAAATAATGCAGCGCTACATTGTCTATCTGTTTTTTAAGATTTCGTACTACGGGACTTGTAAGCACAATGTCTCCAATGGAGCTGAAACGTAAAACCAATATTTTAACTTGCTTAGACATGCTTGTTTTAATTGCTTTTCAATACAAAGATGATAAATCATGAGGAATTCTTCCTTTAAACCTGTCTTTAATATCTTTGTTCTTAGAATTAACCCCTGAGTGTCATTGACTGAAAACGAACACATAAAATCCATTTTAAAGACCTTGCCCAATGGCCCTGGAGTATACCAATACTATAACGATGGAGGGGAAATATTATATGTCGGAAAAGCAAAAAACTTAAAAAACAGAGTTCGGTCATATTTTAGTACCAAGCACCTTGGAAAAACCAAAATATTGGTGGCAAAAATCCGAGACATTAAGTTCATCATAGTTGAAACAGAACAAGAGGCTTTGTTATTGGAAAATAGCTTGATAAAAAAGCACCAACCACCTTACAATATTCTACTCAAAGACGACAAAACCTTTCCTTGGGTTTGCATCAAAAACGAACGGTTTCCCAGAATATTAAAAGTTCGCAAAATAATACGAGATGGCAGCGTTTATTTTGGTCCTTACAGCAATGTAAAAATGCTGGACACTTTGTTAGAGCTCATACACAAACTTTATCCTCTGCGAAACTGCAACTTCAATTTATCTGAACAAAACGTAACCCAACAAAAATTTAAAGTTTGCCTAGAATACCATATAGGGAACTGTAAAGCTCCGTGTGAAAACAAAGAAACGGAAGAAGAATACTTGTTAAAAATTGAAGAAATCAAATTAATATTAAAGGGGAATATTTTTAAAATAACTAAAACACTCAAAGAGAAAATGCTTGCTTTTTCTAACGGACTGCAATTTGAAAAAGCTCAATTCATCAAAGAAAAACTGCTTTTACTTGAAAAACACCAATCTAAATACACCGTTGTTAGCCCTACCATTACAAACCTAGATGTATTTTCAATCTATCAAAAAGAAAACAATTGCTTTGTAAACTTTCTAAGGATTGTTAATGGTGCTATTGTTCAAGGACATACCGTGGAAGTAAAACCAAAACTTGACGAATCAAAAAAAGAGATTTTAGAACGTGTCATTGCTAGTTTCGACGTCAGGTTTGGAGGGCTAGCCAGAGAAGTGGTAGTTCCGTTTTCCGTGGACATGCCCATAGACAACGTAAAATGTTTTGTACCCCAGCGAGGCGACAAAATGAAACTACTTTTAATGTCCCTAAAAAACGCCAAATACTTTGGACAAGAAAAAAGTCTCCGTCAAAAACCCGCAGACAATTTTGTATTGACTGACCTCCAAAAAAACCTAAAGCTCTCCGAACTACCTATCCATATTGAATGTTTTGACAACAGTAACATTCAGGGAACAAACCCAATGAGCGCATGTGTGGTTTTTAAAAACGGCAAACCATCAAACAAAGATTACCGCCTGTTTAACATCATGACCGTCGAGGGTCCTGATGACTTTGCCTCCATGAAAGAAGTTGTATTCAGGCGCTACAGCAGGTTACTTAGCGAAGGGAAAAGCTTACCCCAATTAATAATAATTGATGGAGGGAAAGGACAACTAAGCTCTGCCTTGACAAGTCTTGAAAAATTAGGTTTGCGAGGTAAAATAACCATCATAGGAATAGCTAAAAGGCTGGAAGAAATCTATTTTCCAGGAGACAGCCTTCCTCTTTACCTCGATAAACGATCAACAAGCTTAAAACTAATCCAACAACTAAGGAATGAAGCTCACAGGTTTAGCCTAAAAGGACACAAAAACAGCAGGTCTAATTCTATGGTAAAATCTGAATTGGAGCAAATACCAGGAATTGGAGCCTCAAGTATTCAAACACTTTTAAGGGCTTTTAAATCTGTCGCCCACATCAAAGGAAAAAATAAAAAAGAGCTTTCCGAAGTCGTCGGAGAGTCTCGAGCAAAAAAGATCTGGGCTTATTTTAATTAGCTACAAAAATATTTTGTTTTAAGGTTTTCCTGTTTTTCAAGAGATTTTATCTTACTTTTCTTTGAAATACGCTTACAAGCGGACAGTAATTTCTAATTCATTTTACCATCCTCTAAAGCGGCACTTAAAACAAACAGCATGGATCTACAACAAACATTAGCAATACTTGACATAAACCCTTCAAATTCAGGACTATCTACTGGTAACAATGCATTTCTAGGAAAGGGCAAAACGCTCAAGTCGTACTCTCCCGTTAATGGAAAATTAATTGCCCAAGTAACTTCCGCTGACAAGCAAGAATATCAACAAGTAGTCCATCAATCACTAGAAGCATTTAAATTTTGGCGAAGCGTTCCTGCCCCTAAACGAGGCGAAATTATTCGTCAAATTGGCAATGCTTTCCGAGACAAAAAGGAAGCTTTGGGCCATTTGGTTTCATACGAAATGGGTAAAAGCTTACAAGAGGGCTTAGGAGAGGTTCAAGAAATGATTGACATTGCTGACTTTGCTGTCGGACTCTCTCGTCAATTGCACGGACTTACCATGCATTCCGAAAGGCCGTTGCACAGGATGTATGAACAATATCACCCCTTAGGCGTGGTGGGGGTTATTTCTGCATTCAATTTTCCTGTCGCTGTTTGGTCGTGGAATGCCTTTCTCGCTTGGGTCTGTGGCGATGTGTGCGTATGGAAGCCCTCAGAAAAAACTCCATTATGCGCAATCGCTTGCCAAAAAATAGCAGCAAAAATATTCGCTAAAAATGGAATTCCTGAAGGAGTAAATTGTATCGTTAATGGAGGCCCTGAAATCGGAAAACTTTTAAGTGAAGACGCAAACATTGCCTTAGTTTCAGCTACAGGATCTACTGTCATGGGGAAAAAAGTAGCAGAAACTGTTGGAAAACGACTTGGCAAAACCCTTTTAGAGCTTGGCGGAAACAACGCCATGATCATTACTCCTGAAGCAGACTTAAAAATAACACTTGTAGCAGCTGTTTTCGGTGCCATTGGCACGAGTGGTCAACGGTGCACGTCTACTCGCCGTCTGATCGTTCATAAAGACATTTACGACGATTTTAAAGCAGCACTAGCTCAAGCCTATACCCAGATTAAAATTGGAAGCCCTTTGAACGAAAGCAACCACATGGGCCCCTTGATTGATGAACTTGCTGTATCTCAATACACGAAGACCATCAGCAAAGCAATCCAACAAGGAGGAAAGCTCGTATATGAAGGAGGACTTCTTGAAGACGAAGAACGTCCTGGGGGCTGTTATGTTAAACCATGCATCATAGAAGCTAAAAACCACTTTACAATGGTACAGCACGAAACCTTTGCGCCAATTGTATACTTACTCAAATACGAGTCTATTGAAGAGGCGATTGCCATTCAAAACGATGTACCTCAAGGTTTATCGTCTACCATTATGACTAACAACATACGTGAAAGCGAGTTGTTTTTATCACAACAAGGTTCTGACTGCGGAATAGCTAATGTAAACATTGGCACTTCTGGAGCCGAAATTGGAGGTGCGTTTGGTGGAGAAAAAGAAACCGGTGGTGGCCGTGAATCTGGTTCTGACGCCTGGAAAGTATACATGAGAAGACAGACCAACACCATTAATTACGGCAGGGGATTGCCGCTGGCACAAGGAATAAAGTTTGATTTATAAACCCCACAATCTCTGTTCCAACCAACACACAATAACACGACATATAAAAACAAAAAAAAGGCTAGCAAAATTGCTAGCCTTTTTTGTATTTAATAAATAGTAAGTTTAATTTTTCACTACCTGTGTTTGGTAAGTACCTTGAGCACTAACCGCTTTTACCACATATGTTCCTGCACTTAAGTCAGCACCAAAAGATGCGCTCTTTCCAGAAACATTTTGTGTAGACAATAATTGTCCAGCAACGGTATAAACGCTTAATTCAAACGAACTTGCATTTCCAATTGTAATTTGGAAAGCGTCATCGGATGGATTAGGGTATAATTGAACGTCATCTTTTGACAATTCAACAACTCCTACCGTTTTATCAATAGAAAAAGCTACCGTCTCGTTTGTAACATTAGCATCGTTATCTGTAGCGATAACTTTGAAAGAATAGTCTGTTCCAATTACACCAGAAGTAAATGTTCCTGTATAAGTAGAACCACTAGGGTTCGCTGTTATCGTCTGTACCAAAGTCGCTCCTTTGTATACTTCAAAAACAACACTCGCAACACTTCCTTCGTCTGTAATATCCGCAGAAAGAGCACAGTCTACATCAGTTGCAGGATCACTGTAAGTGAATAATTGTGCCACTGTCGGCGCAGTAATTGTCACCGCTGGTGGCCCACATGGCGAAACAGTTGCTGTTGCAGATGTTCTTCCACAAGACGCGTTAGCACCTACTTCAAAAACAAACTTATAAAGAGGTCCTCCGTTAACATAACTAACAGGGTCTGTTGCTTCTGACTCTAAGAATCCTGATCCAAAGTTTGTATGATAATGGTCACCAATGGCGTACACTCCGGTCTCTGTTGACCCATTGTATCCTGTCCACTTAATCGCGACCCCACCACTTGTCAATGTCGGTGTAACAAAGTATTTTCCCGCTGTCAAAACTGTACCTACATTAACGTCTGTAATTGTATACTGCCAATCTGCTTTTGCAGGATCTGCAGCAACATTTGTTACAGCTGTTTCATAAACTACAGTGTTATCTGACGCTTTTAAAATTTGAATTTTAAACGACGCACCAATGTCACCTTGGGTACAAACCCTAACAGACTTGAATGTTACATCTTGAAACGTTTCTAAAAAAGCAGCTCTTGGCCATGCATTATCAAAAGCATAGTTTGGTGTTGGCACTAATGAATCTGAAGTATATTCAACTACTCCGCTAGATGCTTCTTCTACATATACAGTAGTATTTGTAGGAAAAGTAGTCGTGTAAGACGTCCCTGTTCCCAACTGTGTCCCACTAACCGCCGCATCATACCACTTGTATGTTTTAAGTGGGTCTGGGCTGTTTACAGAAACAGATAAGTTTACATTATTACATCCTGACGCTCCTGATGTTGTCACTGAAGAACCTGTAACTACCACGATCTCGTCTTCTCTTGTACATCCCGCTTGAGAGATAACTACTTTATAAGTACCTGCGCTTGAAATTACAAGCGTGGTAGACACATCGCCCGTTGCAACATTGTCCTTGTACCAAGCAAAGGTTCTTCCTCCCGCTGTAGCAACTCCTGAATTCAACGTCAAAGTATTTCCTGCACAAACACCAGCATCTGGGCCTAAGTTTGCTTTCGGCACTGGGCAAAGTATTGCCGCTTTAGCATCAATCACATCTAATAAAGAATAATCTCCAGCCGCTCTGTCTTGGCCTAAATCCCAAATTAAGATTCCTACCCCTCCTTTTGCAGCTACCAAATCCATTTTAGATTCTAGTGTCGCTTTTCCATTATAATAGTAACCATTATAAGAATCGGCGTTATAGTTTGTGGAGGCTGTCCCTCCTAATGCATTATATGCTATGTCAGCTCTTGTTGATTGATGTTTAGCATAAAAAGGAACTCCTAAAATCATTTTAGTATAAGGAATGTTTTTTGAAGAATTCCAACCATCCATACACCCTTCAGCATCAGCATAAGAAGAATGACTTGACCCATAAGAAGTTGGAAAGTCATAAGCCATCACGTTAAAATGATCAACCAATGAAGCGTTACTAACAACTCCAGGGTCTAAATAATTTAAGTGATTTACTAATCCGCTGTATTCACCTCCTACAGCTATTGATATTTTAAGGTTAGGATTGCTTGAACTGTTTATTGCTGCTCTTAAGTCAGTTAACAAGTTTAAGTGTCCTGTTCTTGCTGTTGCATCAGTTGGGAATTCCCAATCAATATCAAACCCATAAAGACCATGAGTAATAGCAAAGTTTATTAGATCCGAAACCAATTTTGCTCTGTAGCCACTGTTTACACAAACATCACTCAGTCTGCTCGCTCTCGCGTTTGAAGGGTCAGCACCACCTACTGCAATCCACAATTTTACATTGTTAGCTGCAGAGCCATCTCTGACCTGAACAAATTTTGTCATTTCAAATGCAAAACTCGCGCCTCCTGATGCAGTTGTGTTTAGCGTTCCGTCCCAATCTGGATTGATAAACGCAAACGCAATGTCTGTTAATTTGTCATATCTAATGACTGAGGTTAATCGGTAAGAGGGAAAATATCCCAAAACCGTTGTTTGAGCTGTAATTGTTGTAGCTAAAAGCAGCGACATACAGCTCAGAATAAAGTAGTTAATTCTTTTCATAAGTTAGATTTATTTATAATGATTCGAACCTTAAATATAGTAAAACAATATTAGTTGAGAAAAGTTACAGCAAAAAATTATAGGAAAGCTGCGGTCCTGTTACGATGTCTCTTTTCTATTTCGGAATTGCCTCGATCAACGATTTAGTGTACGTCGATTTTGAATTAGTATACACATGATCAGCCTCTCCTTCTTCTTCAATTTTTCCGTCTTTATTCATGACTAACATCCTGTCACAAAAGTGTTTAACAACAGATAAATCGTGCGAAATAAAAAGATAAGTCAATCCAAAGATCTTCTTCAAGTCGTTAAGCAAATTAAGTACTTGGGCTTGAATAGATACGTCAAGGGCGCTTACGGATTCATCACATATGATTATTTTTGGCTCAACAGCAAGGGTTCGTGCAATAGATATCCGCTGTCTTTGTCCTCCTGAAAATTCATGTGGATATTTATTGTAATCATTTTTACTAAGTCCCACTTTATGCAATAAATCAAATACTTTTTCTTGTCTTTCGCGGGTGTCTTTCCCAATTTTATATACCTCCATCGGCTCTTGAATTGCCCCACCAATTGTTTTCCTTGGGTTAAGCGATGCAAAAGGATCTTGAAATATTATTTGAATGTCTTTTTTATACACCGCTAGTTCTTCCTTGCTTTGTTCCAGAAACCTCTTTCCTAAGTAACTAATTGTTCCTTCCTCATTTTTCAGCAACCCTACTAAAGACCTTCCTATTGTCGTTTTTCCACAGCCCGACTCTCCAATCAAACCTAGTGACTCCCCTCGAAACAAAGAAAAACTTACCCCGTTCACAGCAATATGCTTTTCTTTAACTTTTCCTAACCAACTCCTAACCCCTTCATAAGACACTTTTAAGTTTTCAACTTCCAAAATAGCTTGCTTGCTGTAAAGCTCTTTGTGGTGTTTTGTTCTGCTTTTATTACTTATTAAGTCTTCTTTTGGATTGTCAGTTAAAAGATAAGTCTCAATCGTGGGAAGCTTTGTATGTCTTTTATTTAACGGCGGCCGGCAAGCTAAAAGCGCTTTAGTGTAAGGGTGTTGAGGATCCTCAAAAATATCTTTCACTTTTCCCCGTTCCACAACTTGCCCGTTTTTCATTACTAATACACGGGTTGCAATATTTGATACAAGAGCTAGGTCGTGCGTTATAAATAACATCGCCATCCCTGTGTCTTTTTTCAGGTCCACAAGCAGGTCTAGCACTTCCTTTTGAACTGTAACATCAAGCGCTGTAGTGGGTTCGTCTGCAATTAACAATTGTGGCTGACAAGAAATCGCAATCGCAATCATTACCCTTTGTTTTTGTCCTCCTGACAATTCGTGTGGGTACTTGTCAAATGTAAGGAGGGGTTCTGGTAATTTTACTTTTTCCAATAAAATTAGGCTCCGTTGTATTGCTTTCTTTTTACTGAGGCCATCGTTTTTAATCATGGTTTCTACAAGCTGTTCTCCACACGTAAAAACAGGATTTAAACTCGTCATCGGTTCTTGAAAAATCATACCAATTTTTTTCCCCCTGATCCCAACTTGAGTGTTTAATAAATCAACTCCATCAAATTCTATTTCACCACTATCAACAGAGCCTGCTCCTGGTAGTAGATTCATAATTGCTAAAGAACACAATGATTTTCCGGAGCCAGACTCCCCCACAACACCTAGAACTTCTCCCTTTTTTAATTCAAAAGAAACGTTACTCACGGCTTTCTTGCTTGCAAACGAAATGTTTAAATTGATTATTTTTAACATGTTTTTTCTCTTTATTCCTTTATCCTTTTCAGCACCCTTCCTTCTACCCTATAATATGAGGAATACGATAACAGCACCTCTTGTTTTACCACAATTAAAAATTCTCCTGTTGATGAAAAACTAATGTCGGTGTGTTGGTTTGCTAGCCCATTTTTACTGCTGCTCTTTAACAAATAATAAAAATTACCCCCTTCATCTTCTTTGTAAAATAATTTTTTAATACTGTGTCTTTCCTTGTTTGAGCTTAGTTCTATCACCTTATACCCTTCTTTTTTATACTTTCTTTTTTCATATTCAAGCGCCATACGTCCAGTCAGTCCATCATCAAAAAGAATATTTAACCTTTTTTCAAGGTCTTCGCCCATTATTACAATCGTGTCTTTTTTCTCATTTGAAATTAAACACAATTTAAATGTGGTGTTTTTAAATTCCTCTATTTTTTCTTTAATTTTGTAATGATACAAGTAGTTTTCTTCTGAGCTTTGTTTTGTGGCGCATGAGGAAAAACAGAAAAAAGAAGCAATTATTATCGTGATTGTACCCTTGTTCATAAGTAGTAATAAAAGTAATATTATTTCTTATAATGTTCATTGTCAACATTATAAAAAACATGTTTACCAACATATTTTGTGTTAATAACACTTTAAAACTGTTATCAATTATCAATAAGTAAAAGTAGTTTTTTTGAACTAATTGTTACAATACAATTTTAAAATCAATAAAAAAATACCTGTTGGTTATTAGTTTGCTTGTTTTTAATAACATGATATCAACAAATATTTTAACAAATTAATGAACATTTACTGTTTCTTAATCATTTTGATTTTATTGTTTATAACCTGATCAAATCACTTAAAACTAAGTTTTTATAATATTAACAAACTGTTCATAATATGTTATTTTCTTAAGCTTTATTAAATTACCTAATTTTACTACTATTATTTAGTAACAGTTTCAACAGGACATTACTATTACCATAATAATTTAATTAATAAATATAAGATATATATTATATGTCATCAGAATTAGAGGTAGCGAAAAAGGAATTATCCGAAAATGGTTTTTTAAAGCTTAGCTTTGATCCAACGATTGACTTATTTGAGGAAATAGAGAAACTTAAAAAACAGAAAAATGCTATAATTTTAGCTCATTACTATCAGGAAGCAGACATTCAGGACGTAGCTGATTTTGTGGGAGATAGCTTAGCCTTGTCACAAAAGGCAGCTGAAACTGATGCAGATATTATTGTTTTTGCTGGGGTGCAATTCATGGCTGAAACAGCAAAGATTTTGTCACCAAATAAAAAGGTGCTTTTACCTGATTTAAAAGCAGGATGTTCATTATCAGATAGCTGTTTACCAGATGATTTTTCAGCGTTCAAAAAGAAACATCCTGATCATTTAGTAGTGACTTATGTGAATTGTTCTGCTGAAATAAAAGGAATGACCGACATTGTTTGTACCTCGACTAATGCAGTACAAATAATAGAAAGCATCCCTAAAGAGCAAAAAATTATTTTTGGTCCTGATAGAAATTTAGGTGCTTATGTGAAAAAGAAAACAGGAAGAGATTTGCTTCTATGGGATGGTGCTTGCATGGTACATGAGATTTTTTCATTAGATAAAATCAAAATAATTTTACAAGAAAACAAAGGAGCAGAATTAATCGCTCATCCAGAATGCGAAGCTGAGCTATTAGAAGAAGCAAATTACATTGGTTCCACAGCAGGATTATTAAAATATTGCAAAGACAGCGATTCAAATACTTTTATTGTAGCGACAGAAAGCGGTATCATTCATCAGATGCAGAAATCTTGTCCAGACAAAGTGTTTATTCCTGCTCCACCAACTAATAATTGTGCGTGCAATGACTGTCCATACATGAAATTGAACACTTTAGAAAAATTGTATTTATGCATGAAACACGAACTTCCAGAAATTCATGTTAAAGAGGCACTACTTACAAAAGCAAAAGCACCTATTGATAAAATGTTGGCTATCAGTAAAAAGTTAGGTTTATAAACACATGAAAAGGTTTACGTTAAACAAAAGTCAAAAACTAAAAGGTGTAAAGGCTGTTCGGGCCTTATTTACTGATTGTTTAATAGCTACTTCTTTTCCGTTAAAAGCTGTTTATACTTTTAATAAACGTTCTGTAGCAGACTTTAAAGTTGGTTTTTCAGTTGCTAAAAGGAAGGTTAATAAAGCTCATGATCGCAACAGAATAAAAAGAAATTTAAGAGAAGTGTTTCGACAAAACAAAAGCTTGTTGCTCGTCGATAACGAGATAAAGTATCAAATATCTGTCATGTTTATTTATCTTGGAGAAAAAACAATTAAGCAGCAGGTGCTTAAAGAAAAAATGGAAGAAGTAATAAATAAAATTAACAATAATATTAACCGTGAAAAATAAAGGAAAAGGAGTAGGAATGTTGCTGTTGGTGATTACCACTGTGTTTTTATATTCATCGTTTAAAGCAACCGATAGATTTGAATTAGTGAAGAATTTGGATATTTTTTCAGACTTATTTACCGAGGTAAATAACCTGTATGTAGACCAAGTGAAAACAGGTGATTTGATGCAAAAAGGCATTGATGGTATGTTGGAAAGCCTAGATCCTTACACGGTTTATTATCCGGAATCACAAATAGAGGACTATAAGTTGATGACCACAGGTCAGTACGGGGGAATTGGAGCTCGAATAAAAACCATTGATAATAAACAAGTTATACGGGAATTATTTAAAGGAGCTCCTTCCGTAAAAGCAGGGTTAAAAGTGGGAGATGTTATATTAGAGGTGGACGATAACATAATCAAAGATCAACTATCTTATGAACTTAGTAAATTCCTAAAAGGAAGTCCGGGCACCGATGTAAAGATTAAAATTAAAAGACCCGGAATTAAAGAGTCTTTTGATATTATTTTTAAAAGAGAAGAGATAAAAATAAGCAGCGTTCCTTTTTATGGAGTAGTAGGTGATGGAATTGGGTACATAAAAGTGACATCTTTTACAAGAAATGTGAGTAGGGAAGTGAAAGAAGCATTTATAGCTTTAAAAACCGAAAATAACATCACAAAACTAATACTAGACTTAAGAGGAAACCCCGGGGGGCTGCTTCTTGAATCAATAAACATGGTCAATTTATTCACCGAAAAAGGATTGAAAGTTGTTGAAACAAGAGGTAAGATAGAAAGGTGGAATAAGGAATATAAAAACCTTAATAAACCTGTTGATAAAGAAATTCCTTTGGTTGTTTTAGTGAATGACGGATCAGCATCAGCATCAGAAATTGTGAGCGGGAGCTTGCAAGACATGGACAGAGCGGTCATTATAGGAAATAATACTTATGGGAAGGGTCTAGTTCAGACGACGGTGAAGTTGAAATACAATACTAGTTTAAAAGTGACAACTGCTAAATATTATATTCCTTCAGGAAGGTGTATTCAAGAAATTAATTATGCGAAAAAAGATGAAAAAGGAGTGGCTGAAAAAAAGCCAGACTCTTTACGTGTAAAATTTAAAACCGTCAACGGAAGAATAGTAGAAGATGGACACGGTATTCAACCCGACGTGAAAATGGCAAATAAAAAATACAGCTACATAAGTGGTGGAATAGTAAAACAAAATCACATTTTTAATTTTGTTACAAATTATTTGTTAAACATAGACTCTATAGCTAGCGCAAGAGATTTTGTTTTGGATGATGAGGTTTTTAATGATTTTGTTGAGTACATAAAAAAAGAAGAACACGTATACCATTCTCAAACAGAGAAAAACATTGACTTGACAATAAAACAAGCGGAAAAGGAACATTTAGACACCTTAGTTAAAGGAGCACTAGTAAAAATAAAAGAAAAGTTAATCGCTAATAAAATAAAGGAATTATTAAAGGAAAAAGGGGAAATTAAGAGCTTGATAAAAAAGGAAATAATAACGCGGTTTTATTTTAGAAAAGGGAAAATACAGAGTACTTTATTGCATGATGAAATGGTTAAAAAAGCAAAGAAAATTTTGCAAAAAGACAGCTTATACAATGATTATTTAACCCGTATTGTAAACAACAGTGAAGAAAATTAAGAGATTATAAGTAACTTAGCTAGCTTACAATTATGAATACCTTAAAAGTGTAACAATGAAAAACATTTACAAAATTTTAGTACCTACCGACTTTACCTCAGTAGCAGAAACGGCACTAAAAAATGCTATAAAGATAGCGTCAATAATGGACGGTGAAATTGTAATTTTACACGTGGTAGAAAAACAAGAGGGAATGGCTTCAGCTGAAGAAAAAGTAGCAGAAGTAGTCAGTATGGTTAACTCTGAACACAACATACCAACAGCAGGAAAAACTGTTCAAGGAAATATTTTTGATGACATAGGGAGTGTTGCTAAAAACGAGGGAGCAAAACTTATTATTATGGGGACACACGGCAGAAAAGGGTTACAACACCTTACCGGAAGTCACGCAATGAAAGTGATTACAAGATCTGAAATACCTTTCATTGTGGTTCAAGACAAAAAAGTACCAGAAGGTTATAAAAACATAGTATTTCCAATCGACTTTAAAGCAGAAACAAAAATTAAAATTAGTTTAACTGCAAGCATGGCAGCACAATTTGGAGCAAAAATCCATATTTTTGGTGAGCACGTAGATGATCAATTTCAGCAACAGCGCGTGGACAACAACGTGGCATATGCTAAAAAGTTTTTTACGCAGAACAACATCGAGTTTACGGTTGGATTTGCTAAGGAAGGGGGTAATTTTGTGAAGCAAA
>JBLIAZ010000007.1:0-28826 GCA_047631875.1 Saprospiraceae bacterium | reverse complement strand
TTGCTAAAGGAAGTGTTCCCTTGATAGGTAAAAGACTTCCGTCAAGAGATAATTCTCCCATCATGAGGTAGGAGCTTATTTTTTCAGATTTTATTTGCTCGGATGCACCCAATATGCCTATTGCAATCCCTAAATCGTAAGCAGAGCCTTCTTTTTTTATATCAGCCGGTGCCATGTTGATCACGATTTTTTTTCCAGGAATTTTGTAATTGATATTTTTAAGTGCAGTTTCAATTCTGATGTTACTTTCTCGTACGGCATTATCAGGCAAGCCAACTAAATGAATTTTTGCACCGCGGGTTACAGTGACTTCAATGGTGATGATGGTTGCTTCTACTCCGAGTACAATTCCACCATGTGTTTTTAGTAACATAAAAAATATTTAAAGGAAAAGTACAATTATAATAATAATAAATATTCTAAATCGAGATACTTGAAATAAAAAATAGCAAGTGATTAAAAAATTATTATTTTTGTGAGTGAAATGTGATGGTTTTGGCAAAGTTGTTGCCTAATGAAAACCATAACCTTAATATTATAAAATATGAAAAGAACATTGTTTGCTTTGATGATTTTACCCTTATTAACCATATTGGTGGCAGCATCTCCAAAAGGAAGTGTTGGTAATTGCTACGATAGGTACGCTAAAAAGTTTGAAGAAAGAGGAGCTCGTGAGGTGGAGAATGGATGGCACGAAGGTGTAGTAATCACTTTCAGAAAAGGTTCTAACGCTGATTGTTATGTTGGAATGGTGAGGGTTGAGGAGCTGAAAATAACTCAGCTTAAGATCAGGAACTCTGATGGAACGTACGAATTGTATACTCAAACATTTAAAGCGGGAGGTGAGTTTGTTGTGACTAACGGAATTTCAACTACTCAAATTACAGTGGACGATGAATTAGTAAACGTAGTTTTTGTGAAACACATACAGGCACCCAAAAAGAAATTTACAGTTGCTCCAGATCCAGAGGATCTATAATTGCACTAGACATTATTATATTGAAAATGGAGAGCCAAATGGGCTCTCCATTTTTTGTTTTAGACCTTAATGTAGATTACAGTTTCAATAAGTTTTTTAGGTTATCAACCATTAGCTCATAAAAAAAATGTTAAATATTGTTTCAGGGCTTGTGAGGTATCATTAAATTCGCCCAATTACCAATTTAAAAAATTATAATTATGATTTACATTTTAATGGTTGCAGTTTTCGTTTTAGGATATGCAATGATTGCTTTAGAGCACAACATTCACATTGATAAAGCCGCTTCAGCATTATTAACAGGTGTTGGAGTATGGACTTTACTCGTGTTAGGGGCAGACGGTGTCTTAGGAATTGATGTATCGATGTCAGCTAATGAATTAATTGCTGAGGGATCACATTCTATTAAAAACTTTACGATGTGGGTTCAAGAATCTCTTGTACAAGGGAAGATGGTGACTCCAATGCAAGCAGCTGATGCAAGTCACACACATGAAGTGGTAACGCATTATGTTGTCCATGGTTTGAAGCATCACTTAATTGAAATTGCTGAAATTTTATTTTTCTTGATAGGAGCAATGACCATTGTTGAGCTAATTGATGCTCATGAAGGGTTTGCTGTGATAACTGATAAAATTACAACTACTAAAAAATCCACGTTACTTTGGATAATATGTATTTTAACTTTCTTCTTTTCAGCAGCATTGGACAACTTGACAACATCCATTGTAATGGCTGCCTTGTTGAAAAAACTTATTGCAGATAAAAAAGACCTTTGGATTTTCGCCGGGATGGTAATTATTTCTGCCAATGCTGGTGGAGCTTGGTCGCCAATTGGTGATGTGACAACCATCATGTTGTGGGTTGGAGGACAAGTCACTGCGGCTACTATCGTTGTAAAAGCAATTTTGCCTTCTTTAGTATGTATGCTTATTCCGCTGATTTGGATTTCGAAAACGTTGAAAGGAAACGTAACCAGGCCTCAAAAAGAAATATTACCAGAGCACGAGGCTGAACCTACGACTGACTTTGAAAGGAAATTCGTATTCTTTTTTGGTGTGACAGCATTATTGATGGTGCCGGTTTTTAAAACTATTACTCATTTACCTCCGTTCATGGGAATTCTTGGAGGGTTAGGAGCAATGTGGTTGATGACGGAAATACTTCATCGAAAAAAGAATCACGAAGCGAAATCAAGACTTTCTGTTATTGGGGTACTTAAAAAAATTGATACGCCATCGGTGTTGTTTTTCTTAGGTATTTTGGTTGCTGTAGGAGCTTTGTCCACAGCGGGTCACTTGGTTGATTTAGCTGGAGGACTTCAAGAATCGGTAGGGAATTTATATGCCATAAACATCATCATTGGAGTGTTGTCCTCGATAGTGGATAACGTGCCGTTGGTAGCTGGTGCAATGGGAATGTACGACATCGGAGCATATGTTCCTGGTGTAGCTTATCCACAGGACCATGAATTTTGGGTTTTCTTAGCATATTGCGCGGGAACGGGTGGGTCGTGTTTGATCATTGGTTCCGCTGCAGGTGTTGCTATCATGGGAATTTTGAAAATTGATTTTGTGTGGTACATGAAAAAAATGAGTTTGCCTGCGTTGGTTGGATATTTGGCAGGTGCAGCTGTTTATATTTTGATGTCAGGAGCAGTAATATAATAAAAATCAAAAAACATACGTTCAATTATTAACTAACAAGACTTATACTATGCCAGAAGAACAACAAATGATTAGTATGCCCGGTGATTCCGCAAAATTGAACGATGTCGTGGAAGGTATTACACAAACCGAGGAAACCTTGCCGATATTTGATTTGTTATTGGATTCTTGGGTGATCATTTTACCACTTTTGGTATTGTCAATCATTGCAGTTTATATATGGGTTGAAAGGTATACAGCTATTCAGAAGGCAAGTAAACTTAACCCTGATTTCATGTCCACAATCAAGGACTTTGTCACGGATGGTAAATTTGATGAAGCAAAAGCGTTGTGTAGTGAAAACGACACACCGGTTTCGAGGATGCTAGAAAAAGGAATTTCAAGGTTAGGTAGGCCATTAAAAGATATTTCTACTTCCATTGAAACAGTGGGGAAATTGGAAGTATCCGTGATGGAAAAAAACTTATCAATATTGGCTACCATTTCTGGAGCTGCACCCATGATTGGTTTTTTGGGAACTGTAATTGGAATGATGAGTACTTTTCATGAAATGGCCAAAGGCGGTTCAGGGGGTGTTCAAATCGAAAGTTTATCACAAGGGATTATGTTTGCAATGACTACCACAGTAGTTGGTTTAGTAGTAGGGATTATCGCCTATTTAGCATACAATACCTTAGTGGCTAAGGTGGATAAAGTGGTTCATGACATGGAGGACAAGTCCATGGAGTTTATGGATTTATTACATCAGCCAGCATCATAGTTAGTAACTTATTAAAAAGGTAATATGAACTTAAGATCAAGGAATAAAGTTGACGCTACTTTTAACATGTCCTCCATGACGGACATCGTATTTTTGTTGCTGATTTTCTTTATCGTGCTTTCTACTTTTGTTACAGTGCATGGATTGGACATTGATTTACCTAAAGTTGCAAGTAATAAAAAAGTCATTCATACGGAAATTGTAGTGGAGGTAACGAAAGATTACACGTACATGGTCAATGGGAAAGAAACTAATTTTGAAGGAGTGAAGCAAATTTTGCAGTCCAAACTAGGAGAGGAAGAGTTTCCTTCGATGGTTTTAAGAGCGGATGCTGAAGTGTCCTGGGAAAAAGGGATGGAAGTAATTGCTGAAGCTAAAAAGATAGGGTATGAAAAGATTGTAGTTCGAACTCAAGCCAAGTAAGACAAACGAGCTAAGTAATTAACAATAATGACAGGATTCAAGGAAAATAAAAAAGGTAAAAGGAAGGGGGTAATTACCACTTTGTCGGTCCATGTCTTTGTTTTACTTCTTTGTGTTTTTTTAGGGTTTACATACCAGAATCCACCTCCTGGGGAAATTGATATTAATTTTGGATTTGAAGATGGTGGTACAAGTAATGAGCTAGCTACCACTGAAAACCCCACAGATGTTCCTCAAGAAAAAGAAGCTGCAACTAAGCAAGCTCAAAATACTCCGGTCCAAGAAAATTTGAATACTCAAAAGGAGAGCACATCTGAAGTTGCTAAACAAACAAATAATTCCAAGGAAAATTCTTCTCAAAATACAGAGAATACCGAGAATTCAGAAACGAAAAAAGAAGCTGAAAAATTATCAGAGTCATTGAAAAGTGCTAACCTGAGTAGTTTATTACAAGGCAAAGATAGTCCTGGAGGAAAAGGTGATGGAGGTGAAGAAGGGAATAAAGGTGATCCGGACGGTGTGTCCAATGGGCAAAGCATTGGAGGTGGTGGAAAAGGTGACATGTTTGATTTTGGTGGTAGAAAAGCGGTTAAACGAGGAAATTTAAAACATGAATGTGGACTACGAGCCTCTGTGGATATACGTGTAAATGTAGATCGAGATGGAAATGTGATTAATGCAGTGGTAGTGGGAGGTACAAATTTGAACAATTGCATAGAAAAAAAAGCCATTGCTGCTGCCAAAGGAACCAAGTACAATGCTAATCCTAATGGTCCTAAATCTCAAGAGGGCAGAATCACTTTGGAGTTTCATGTGAATTAAGGTTCCATGAACTACAAGGAAACCATTGATTATTTATATTCATGTTTGCCTAGTCTTGATAAAAAAGGATGGGGCGCTTACAAGCCTGGTCTCGCAAGAGTAAAGCAAATGCTTGATTTATTAGGTAATCCTCAGAACTCATACAAAATTATTCATGTAGCAGGAACCAATGGAAAAGGTTCTGTTTCACACATGTTAGCTTCTGTTTTACAAGAGTCGGGTTTAAAAGTAGGCTTGTTTACTTCGCCACATTTAAAAGATTTTAGAGAACGAATAAAAGTAAATGGAACAGAAATTAGCGAAAAAGAAGTCGTCAGTTTTGTTCAAGGTTATTCAGTTCAGTCAAAAACCATTGCTCCTTCCTTTTTTGAATACACTTTTGCTCTTGCAGTAAATTATTTTAAAAGTGTAAATGTGGATGTTGTAATCATCGAAACGGGATTGGGTGGAAGGTTGGATTGCACCAATGTTGTAGATCCTGTATTGTCAGTAATTACTAACATATCCTTAGACCATGAACAGTTTTTAGGTAACACTTTGCGAAAAATTGCAAGTGAGAAAGCAGGAATTATAAAAAGTCATGTTCCAGTGGTCGTTGGTCGTCAGCAAAAAGAAATTGAAAAGATTTTTATTGAAGTTGCTGCTTCAAAAAAATCACCTTTACACTTTGCGAACAAGAATACTGCTATTTTTCCTTGTGAGTTAAAAGGTATATATCAAGTTGAAAACCAAAGAACAGTGCTTGAATGCATTACAACACTAAATGCATTGCAGTTTCCAATTCAAGAAGCAAACACCAAAAAAGGTTTGGAACACGTGGTTTCAAACACTGGATTAAAAGGGAGGTGGCAAGAATTGTCAGTAAATCCCAAAGTCATTTGTGATGTGGGTCACAATGCAGATGGTGTAAGGGAGTTAATAAAGCAATTGGCTGATGAGCTTTATTCGAACATCAGGGTGGTTTGGGGAATGTCAGAAGATAAAAATACCAAAGAAATTCTTGAGTTGTTGCCTGCGGATTATGACTATTACTGGTGTGCCTCTCAAAACCTTCGGTCCTTGGATGCAACCAAATTAAAAACACGCGCTAAGACATTAGGGTTGGAAGGACAGGTGTTTGCTTCAGTTGACGCTGCTTATCAACAAGCTTTTAAAGACCTCAAAAAAGATGAAATGTTGTTTGTAGGAGGAAGTGTATTCGTAGTTTCAGAAGTGATTTGATAAAAGACTTTAAGCTAAGAAAACTAGTTAAGCATGAATTCCGCTTCCAATTTAAACTCTGGAATTTCAGCGTAAAATGATTCTTCTGTCAAGTTGTTAATCATTAAGAACTTGCCTTTCATGTTGCCCAATCCTGATTTTAAATTCACATTTGAGCTGTATTCAAATTTGCCATTTGGTGCAATTTCAGGAGTTAAACCTACTACACCATCTCCTTTTACCATGATTACTTCTCCATTGCTGTCGGTAATCATCCATTCTCTTTTTTCAATCTTTACGGGAAAAGAATTGTTGTTGGTGATCTGAATTTTGTACGAAAAAATAAAACTAGGCACATCTGCTCTGGAAAACTCAGCTTCAAACTGGGTTTTAACCACAATGACAATGTTTTTATTTTCAGTGATGTTTTTCATTTAATAACACTAGTTATTTCTACGACGTAAATTTTACTAAAAGGTTGTTCATGTACAACAATTATTATTAATTATAATTGAAGCTTTTCAATCCGACCAATTCGTAATAGTTGGAAGTGAAGCTTTTATGGTACACTAGTACCGAATAATAATTATCAGTTTCGTAGTAGTTTCCTTCTATAGTAGCCCAAGTTAATTTTCCTTTTTCATCAGCCAAGTAAGCAAAATCGTACACGCCCTGTTTTAAAAACAATTTACCTATATACTGGCTGCTCTTTTTATTGAAAGTCATTTTTGCTGCCGATTTTTTTTCCCAGTCTGTCAACGCTCCCCATAGATAAATGTTTAATGTCGAATCGGAAGTAGGATAATTTAGATAAAAATACACCCAAGTGTAATCAGTTTCACTGTGTGAAGACCTGTGACTTTGTGACTGAATGTATTGATTCCCATTGTGATCTATCAAGGAGGAATAAGTTCCATAAGTTCTTATTTTACTAGGATTCAAAATGCTATGGTACTGGTTGTCTTGAAAAAAGAATTTGTAAACACCATAACCGTTTGTGTTCAGGTTGATGTTTCTTGTGTCGAATTGCCTGAATTCATTCCCAGCTTCGATGTTCATTTTTGAACTGTTGTAACTAAGTAAATTACCGCTGATGTAGGTTGGTAGGTAAAATTTCAGGTTGTAGTAGTTTTGATTTTTTAATACTGCGACTTTAAATTCATTCCTTGGGTCTGTTGAATTTATGTTGCTCTGATTAATTTTAAAATTAATCTGATGAACTGACTTGTGATCACTCAACGAGCTTGACGGTAAAGGAGTGATGGATACATTTTGCTTTACGACATAAAATTTTTGACAAAGCACCACTTGGTTGCGTTTACCTACAGGGTACACAAGAATTACATAATTTCCAGTTTTTGTAATGACCATGTTGTCATCAGGAAAACTTTGACTGTAGTGGATGTAATTTTGACTGGTGTTTTGGGAATACGTAAAATCCAAAATATTGTCTTCGCTGTATCCTTCAAGATATTCATTGCTAAACAGGTCCGATGGAGTCCAGTCGGGATTACAATGGACTAAAGTGTATGAATAGTCCACGTATTCATTTGATAGCAAGTCAAAATGTAATGTCAAAGCATTGGCTTGGTTAAGCTTAATTGCGGGGAGTTGATATCCGTTTGTATTTGTTGGAGAGGAACTTATTGATGTGATTCCGTTGGTGCTTAAAAATATGGATTTCACACTGTCGTTGAACGACTGATTCGAAAAGTTTTGACCCAATAAGAGCGTAGGGAAAAGAAAAATCACAACACATTTATACATAAACCTTGTTTCCAGTACCATTTAACTTTCTTTATAGCGAAAATGTTGCCAAAACCTTATTTATATTCATTCTAAATAAGATTTTTTTGTTCAATTTTTCTTCGATAAAGGTAAGGAAAGATTATTTTCGCGGACGTATACATCACTCAATTCAACTGTAAGTAAAATGGCGGTACAAATTAAATTAAGAAAAGGGGGAGACATTAAACTTCAAGGAACAGCCGAAAAGACTATACTTGATGCTCCTGAGTCTGAATTTTTTGCAATCAAACCAGGTGATTTTCATGGAGTTACACCGAAATTAGTGTTAAAGGTAGGTGCTAAAGTGAAAGCGGGAACACCTGTGTTTTTTGACAAGGAAAACGAAAAAATTAAATTTTCTTCTCCAGTTTCAGGTGAAATTGCTGAAATCGTTAGGGGTGCTCGTCGAGTGATTTTGGAGATCAAAATAAAAGCTGATGGAACAAATGCTTCTGAGGAAGCAACCGTAAACTCATCGGACAGCAAAGTACAAATTATTGAAAAAATGTTAAATGTTGGGTTGTGGCCTATGGTAAAGCAGCGTCCATTTAACTCCATAGCTAATCCTACGGATGCTCCAAAGGCTGTTTTTGTTTCAGCATTTGATTCAAGTCCTTTGGCTCCAGACTATGATTTCTTATTGAAAGGAAGAGAAGATGATTTTCAAGCAGGAATTGACGCTTTCTCAAAATTGTCAGGTACTGGTAAAGTTAACTTGAATGTGTCCTCAAATAATGCATCAGGCTGGCTTTCAAAAGTGAACAACGCTGAAGTTGCTGAAATAGACGGACAGCACCCAGCAGGGAATGTTGGAATTCAAATACATCATCTTAACCCTATGAATAAGGGAGAAGTTGTTTGGACGGTAAACGCTCAGGACGTAGCTATCATAGGAAACTTTTTACGGACAGGAAAAGTGTCTGCTAAAAAAGTAATAGCCTTGACAGGTTCGGAAGTTACAGCTCCTAAATATTACAACGTTACTACAGGGCAAAGTTTAGCTGGAATTTTTGATGGAAACATCGAAACAGCAGAGGAAACTCCAAGGTTCATCAGTGGCAATGTTTTGACAGGTGCTAAAGTGGAGAAAGAAGGATACTTAGGATTTTACGATTCACAATTAACTGTGATTCCTGAGGGTGATCAATATGATTTCTTCGGATGGGCTGTTCCAGTTCAACCAAAAAAACATTCATTCAGCCATACTTTATGGTCTTGGATTACTCCAAACAAAGAATACCGATTAAATACCAATTTAAATGGTGAAGGTCGTGCCTTTGTGGTATCAGGACAATACGAAGAATTATTACCAATGAATGTTTTACCTGTTCATTTGTTAAAAGCATGTTTAGTGGAGGACATAGATATGATGGAAGGTTTAGGAATTTACGAGATTGTCCCTGAAGATTTAGCACTGTGTGAATTTGCCTGTACTTCCAAACAACCAGCACAGGAAATCTTGCAAGCAGGATTGGATTTGGTTAAAAAGGAATGTGCCTAGATAAAGTTGACAAAGAAAAATTGATTTAAATAATACCTTATATACATTAAGATGAAGTTTTTAGAAAAACTATTAGACAAAATGGAACCTGATTTCGCTAAAGGCGGAAAAAAGGAAAAATGGATGCCTCTTTTTGACGGACTAGCTACTTTTTTGTTTGTACCAAAACATACTACAAAAAAAGGGGTTCACATTCGTGATGCTGTCGATTTGAAAAGAACCATGAATACAGTAATCATGGCTTTACTTCCATGTTTGTTGTTTGGTATTTGGAACACAGGGTTTCAACACTACAAAGCATTAGGATTACTTAGTGAATTTGCGTTCATGGACCAAGTATTATTTGGTGCGATGCAAGTATTGCCCATTGTAATTGTATCCTATGTAGTTGGTTTAGGAGTTGAATTCGCTTTTGCAATTTACAAAGGACATTCCATTGAAGAAGGATTCTTGGTTTCTGGAATGTTAATTCCATTGATTGTTCCAGCTGACACACCGCTTTGGATGGTTGGAGTTGCTACAGCATTTGCAGTAGTATTTGGAAAAGAAGTTTTTGGAGGGACTGGAATGAATATTTTAAACCCTGCATTAATAGCTAGGGCATTTTTGTTCTTTGCTTATCCAAAACAATTGTCAGGAGACAAAGCATGGATAAACATGGATTTGCCAAGTGGGTATACCGCTGACAATGCTGGCGCAGTGATGAACGAATTAGGTCAAGCTGTTGGTCAAATTGATGCTACAGCTGGTGCAACTCAATTGTCAAGATTTAATGCTAGTATAGGTGAAGCGAAAGAAAATGGAATGGACGCTGGATTAGCAGTCCTTAAAGAGGCTCATTCAGTGTGGGATGCTTTCATTGGAATTATACCAGGATCAATCGGAGAAACTTCAGTTGTCGCAATTTTACTTGGTGCAGTATTATTACTGGTAACTAAAGTAGCATCATGGAGAGTGATGCTTGCGGGAGTTGCTGGAGCAGCGGCAATGACATTCATATTTAACACAGCAGGAGAAGGAGTAAACCCGTACATGAGTGTTGGAATATTAGAGCATTTAACAGCAGGAGGATTCATGTTCGGTTTAGTATTCATGGCTACTGATCCTGTTTCAGCATCGCAAACTGTCAGAGGTAAATTCATTTATGGCTTCCTTATAGGGATGATGGCCATCATGATTCGTGTATTTAACCCAGCATATCCAGAAGGGATGATGTTGGCAATTTTATTCATGAATGTAATGGCTCCTTTAATAGACCACTACATTGTTCAAGGGAACATTAAAAAACGATTGGCAAGGGCAAAGGTTAATGTTCCAGCATCCAATTAATACGATATTATAATTAATACATAAGCGTTTAGAAATGGCAATTAATAAGAATAGTACGGGATATACAATGTTGTTCGCTGTTATCCTAGTGGTAATATGTGGAGCAGGGTTAGCTATGTTGGCAACCTCTTTAAAAGAACTTCAGCAATCGAATGTAGCAAATGAAAAGCGTCAGTTTATCTTGTCTGCTGCTGGATATGCATCCATTGATGAGTTGAAAGAAATGGAAAAAGAGGAGGTTGAAAAAATATTCAACGACTCGTTTACCAATCAAGTATTCGACAAAGATGGTAAGGTGATTGAAGGGGCTGATGCATTTTCAATTGACATTGTAAAGGAATATAAAGCCACAAAAAGAGACATTGATTCAAGAAAATATCCTGTATTTCATTACAAAAACGGTGATGTTGAACGTCACATCATACCAATGGCTGGAAACGGTCTTTGGGGACCAATATGGGGATTCATTGCATTGGGAAAAGACATGAATACCGTTGAAGGAGTTGTTTTTGATCACAAATCGGAAACGCCTGGTTTAGGTTCTAAGATAGCAGATGCACCATTTACAGACATGTTTACCAATACACCTAAAAAAATCATGAATGGAGACAAGTACGTTTCTATTAATGTGGTTAAGGGAGGAGTGAAGGATCCGGAGCACCAAGTAGATGCTATAGCAGGAGCAACAATTACATCCAATGGAGTTGGTGCAATGCTAAGAGGAGGATTTACACCCTACATGAAGGCATTTGGATTATTGAAATAATAAAAAAGAATTTTTAAAAAATAAACTTTTAGCAATGGGAAGTAACAACATGAAATTGATAAAGGATCCGTTAAACGATTCCAATCCAATTTCCATTCAAGTACTAGGGATATGTTCAGCATTGGCAATTACCATCATGTTGGAAAATGCCTTTGTGATGGCATTATCAGTGATGTTTGTATTAATAGCAGCAAATGTGATTGTTTCCTTAATCAGGAATTTGATTCCTGATAAAATTAGAATCATAGTTCAATTGGTAATTGTAGCAACGTTAGTAATAACAGTTGATCAAATACTTAAAGCATACGTGTATGAAGTATCTAAACAATTGTCAGTTTTCGTAGGATTAATTATTACAAACTGTATCATCATGGGACGATTGGAAGCATTTGCGCTTGCAAATAAACCAGGACCTTCATTTTGGGATGCTGTTGGTAATGGATTGGGATATGGATGGATTTTATTAGTAGTTGGTTTTGTGCGTGAAGTACTTGGGTCAGGTTCTATTTGGGGAATTAATATTATTCCAAAAGGCATGTTAATAGAAGATGGAGGTTGGTACGAACACAATGGTTTAATGTTGTTATCACCAATTGCCTTGTTTTTAGTGGCGACCGTTATTTGGATTCAACGAACCAAAAACAGAAAATTAATCGAAACCAATTAGTACTTAATTTAGAAAAACAAAAAAGATGTTAGATTACATAAACATAATTGTAAAAAGTATTTTCGTTGAGAACATGATTTTTGCCTATTTCTTAGGTATGTGTTCTTACTTGGCAGTTTCTAAAACTGTGACTACCGCTTCGGGCTTAGGGGCAGCAGTAATATTTGTATTGGTTGTTACGGTACCAGTAAATTACTTACTAGAAAATTACGTATTAGCTGAGGGAGCTTTGTCGTGGTTGGGAGATGATTTCAAAACAGTTGATTTGTCGTTCTTGTCCTTCATCATGTTCATTGCTGTAGTGGCGTCAATAGTACAATTAGTTGAAATGCTGGTTGAACGTTTCGCTCCAGGATTATATGGTGCACTAGGTATTTTCTTACCACTTATCGCTGTAAACTGTTCGATCCTAGGTGGTGCCTTGTTCATGCAAGAAAGACAATACGGTTCAGTAGGGGAGGCAACAGCTTTCGCTTTTGGTTCAGGAATAGGTTGGTGGATTGCAATTGTTGCCTTGGCAGCTATTCGTGAAAAAATTCGTTACTCGAATGTTCCAGCTCCTTTAAGAGGATTGGGAATTACGTTCATCATTACTGGTTTAATGGGGATTGCATTCATGAGTTTCTTAGGTATAGAATTGTAGTATAACAAGATTAAAAGATTTTAAAAAATAGTTATGGGAGTTCAAATAGTCATCATTAGTGTTGTAGTTTTCTTAGTAGTAGTACTATTACTGGTTGGATTACTGCTTTTTGCGAAATCAAAACTTTCTCCATCAGGGTTAGTGAAAATTACCATCAACGGGGAAAGAGTAATTGAAACCGAAGCGGGATCGACCCTTCTAACCACCTTAGGAAATAATAAAATATTCTTACCATCGGCTTGTGGAGGTGGTGGTACTTGCGCTATGTGTGAGTGTCAAATCCATTCAGGAGGTGGAGAGATTTTACCAACAGAAAAACCTTACTTCAATAGAAAGCAGATTGCTTCCAACCACAGATTAGGTTGCCAAGTGAAAGTAAAACAAGACATGGAGGTTCAAATACCTGCTGAAATTTTTGGAATTAAGAAGTGGGAATGTGAGGTTATTTCAAATTACAACGTAGCTACTTTCATTAAAGCGTTCATTGTTGAATTACCTAAAGGAGAAACGTTAGATTTCGAAGCTGGAGGATACATTCAAATTGATGTGCCAGAATTGAGTGTTGACTTTAAAGACATGAATGTTGAGCCAGATCCAAGTGATCCAGCAGGACCAGAAAAGTTTTCAAAAGACTGGGACAAGTTTGGTTTGTGGGATTTAAAAATGGTGAACCCGGAGACAATCTTCAGAGCTTACTCTATGGCAAACCATCCTGCTGAAGGAAACATTGTTATGCTTACTATTCGTATTGCTACGCCTCCTTTTGACAGAGCGAAAAACGGATGGATGGATGTAAATCCAGGGATTTGTTCGTCGTTTGTATTCTCAAGGAAATTAGGTGATAAAGTAACTATATCAGGACCTTACGGTGAATTCTTCATCAAGGATACAGGCACTGAGATGATTTACATTGGTGGAGGTGCAGGTATGGCTCCGATGAGATCGCACTTGTTCCACTTGTTCCATACTTTGAATACAGGGAGGAAAGTGACTTATTGGTATGGAGGGCGTTCTAAAAAAGAATTGTTTTACGAAGAAGATTTCCGTCAAATAGAAAGAGAATTTTCAAACTTTAAGTTTCACGTGGTACTTTCTGAACCAGAGGAAGCAGACAATTGGAAAGAAAAGAAATCTTTAGACGATGAAGGGGACGGATTTTTAGGGTTTGTACACAATGCTGTAATCCAACATCAATTGGAAGCTCATGATGCTCCAGAAGACGTTGAGTTTTATTTTTGTGGACCTCCGATGATGAACCAAGCAGTAATTAAAATGTGTGATGATTGGGGGATACCTCCTGAAAATGTCGCATTTGATGATTTTGGAGGATAGTCCCATTGTCATTTTATAAAATAAGTGTAAAATAAAAAAGGCGACCAATTGGTCGCCTTTTTCTTTGCCTGTTCATTTTAAATATTTCGAGGCTAATAATAATCCACATAGACACTAGTTGTTTAAAACCAACTAAAAAATGAATAGGGCCGCCAAAAGATTCTGTATGTCCCGGTAATTTAGGTACCATGAAGGTTCCGGGTTTGCCATAGGCTTTTCTGAGCCGTGCCCTAATTAATGTACTTTACGTTTTAAAAGCTGCATCTACGTGGAAAGTATTTTTATTTACTCATCTTGAGTACAAAAGATATCCTATTTCAAATAACTACTTTAAGATATTTAATAGTAGCGATAAAGTCAAATAAAATACAAATTGTTTTTTAACAATTGATAAAAATCAGCACCTTATATGAACTCAGGTTATAAAGCTTTTTAGTATTTTTACTTTTCAATGCCAGTTAAAATGAATGCTCCAACGGAAGAAATTGAACAAGTGCTTGATTTGCAAGAAGTACTTGATTTCAAGTATGACTTGATTGTGTACAATGACGATGTCAATACGTTTGACCACGTGATAGAGTCATTGGTGGACATTTGTAATCATCAATTAGTACAGGCTGAACAGTGCACTTGGATAATTCATCACAATGGAAAATGCTCAGTGAAAAGAGGTTCTTACGAAAGTTTAGAGCCTATGCACCAAGCATTTTTAGATCGTCAAATTAATGTCAAAATAGAATGTTAATGCAAATCACATACTTATTGTTGGCCCTTATTGGTGTTTCAGTGATTGGTTTTGTTGTTTTTTATAAATTGTCAAGCAAGAAAGCATGGTTCTTTAAATTGAACAATGCTGTTGAGGGGAAGTTGGATCAAGTAGATGGCCTAGTTAACCTTGGAGACGAAGGAATGAGTTTGTCTGGTTTAAGACCCATGGGGAATGCCATGATTGCAGGAGTTGAATACGAAGTAACCAGCAATGGTGAATACATCGAAGAAAAATCACCGATAAAAGTTATTGGTGTAGTGAAAAATAAAATAACAGTAATTAAAATAAATTAAAAATGGATGGATTTGAAATTGGTTCTTTAGCCATAGTAATTATTTGTGTAGTAACACTGATTGTATTTTTATACGTAGTTCCGTTGGGACTTTGGTTTCAAGCAATGTTTTCAGGAGTAAGGATTAGTTTAATACAACTTATCGTAATGAAGTGGAGAAAAGTCCCGCCAAGAATCATTGTTAACGCCATGATTTCTTCAGGGAAAGCTGGTATAAATCTTACGAGAGATTCTTTAGAAGCTCACTTTTTAGCAGGAGGTCAAGTGCAGTCAGTAATTAATGCCTTGATATCTGCAGGTAAAGCAAACATTGATTTGGATTTTACTACGGCCACAGCCATTGACTTGGCGGGTAGGGATGTACTAGAAGCAGTTCAGATGAGTGTGAATCCTAAAGTAATCAATACACCTGGTATTACTGCAGTTGCAAAGGATGGTATCCAATTGGTTTGTAAAGCTAGAGTAACAGTTCGAGCAAATATTCGTCAATTAGTCGGTGGAGCAGGAGAGGAAACAATTTTAGCAAGGGTTGGTGAAGGTGTAGTTTCGTCTATTGGATCAGCTGATAATCACAAAGCCGTTTTGGAAAACCCAGACTCTATTTCTAAAGTAGTATTAAAAAAAGGATTAGATGCTGGTACTGCATTCGAAATATTATCCATTGACATTGCGGACATTGACATAGGAAAAAATATTGGAGCAATTCTTCAAACTGACCAAGCTGAGGCAGACAAAAAAATTGCGCAAGCAAAAGCAGAGGAAAGAAGATCGATGGCAGTTGCACTTGAGCAAGAAATGATTGCAAAAGCGCAAGAGATGAGAGCGAAAGTAATTGAAGCGGAAGCAGAAGTTCCAAAAGCATTATCAGAAGCTTTTAGAAAAGGTAACATAGGAGTCATGGATTATTACAAAATGGAAAACATCCAATCTGACACTAAAATGAGGAACAATTTAAGTGACGATGAATTTGGAGGAGCTGACGACAAGGAGTCCTAAATGATTTTAAGGTGAGTTTGGTTACACACAGGCTGACTAGCCTGAGTGTAACCAAACTCACCTTTTCGATTTCCTTGAAATACCGAATACTTACTGTCCATGGACGATTTTTTCCTTGACGCAACAAAAACAGCCCCTAATCCTTGCTATATCTTGGATGAAAGGAAGTTTATCCAAAACATGGAAACTTTGAGTGCTGTTCAAAAATTGTCCGGCGCAAAGATTTTATGCGCTTTTAAGGGTTTTTCCATGTGGAGTACCTTTCCAATCATGAAAAAGCATCTTGCCGGTGCGACAGCGAGTTCCTTGAATGAGGTGAGGTTGTGTTTCGAGGAAATGGGCGTCAAAGCGCACAGTTGCTTTGTGGTGTATTTGGAAGAGGAATTTGAAACTGTACTTCAAATGTCATCGCACGTTACTTTTAATTCTTTGAATCAATACGATACATTCAAAAAATACATCAAAGATCATCCAGAAGTTAGTTTTGCTTTAAGACTAAATCCTAAATTTTCTAAAGTTACTACTGCTAAGTACAATCCATGCATGCCTGGGAGTAGGTTTGGGATTAGTATGGAAGACATGCCAAATAACTTACCTGTTGGAATTACTGGTTTACATTTTCATTCGTTGTGTGAAAGTGATGCAGACGAGTTGGAACAAGTACTAGGTATAATTGAGTCTAAAATAGGAAACTTGCTTCACCAATGTAATTGGGTGAACATGGGTGGAGGTCATCATCTTACCAGAAAGGATTACAACAAAGATTTATTAGTAACCCTTTTGAACAATTTTAAACAAAAGTACAGTACCGAAATGTTTTTGGAACCTGGAGAAGCCATAGGGTGGGAAACTGGTGTACTGTTGTCAAAGGTTCAGGATGTCGTGGAAAGTGATGGTGTTAAAACAGCTATTTTAAACGTGTCCTTTAGTGCGCACATGCCCGATTGTCTAGAGATGCCTTACAAACCACGTGTTGTGAATGAAAAACCTCAAGGTAAGTCGTACGTATTGGGAGGCAATTCATGCATGAGTGGTGATTTTGTAAGTGGATTTCATTTTGAAAATGAATTACAAGTAGGAGATGAAGTGATTTTTGAAGACATGATGCATTACACGTTTGTGAAAAGTAGCACTTTCAACGGGGTAGCATTACCAGGAATTGCTACAGTAAAAACCTCGGGTGAATTAATTGTTCAAAAAGAGTTTTCATACAGTGATTTTAAAAGCAGGCTCTCATAATATACTCAAACCACACAGGTTTTCGGTTTTTTCGCTCGTCTCTTTTCTATTTTTCTTCGTTGAAAAATTAAACCGTAACTATGGCTATGCTTGAATTTTTTGCCTTGCTAAAGAAAAAATACGCTTCGCCAAAATTCCCGGAAAACTATTTGGTTTGAGTATATTTAGAATTGAACACAGGTTTAAAAGAATCCTAATAAGTGAAAAACATCAGGTTCATCATATTAATTACTACAGGTGTAGTGTTGCTTTTGGTCATGTCGTACTATCATGAAAATGTACGTTCTGAACAACGAGAGTTTGAGCAAGGTGTAGCTTCATTTAATCAAGCACTTGAAAATGCAAAACTTGACCTTGAGCACGATTTAAATGTATTCGCTAAACAATTAGCTGAGGTAGAAACAGGTAAATCAAATACGTTAATACCACAAAATTTGGTCGTTGAAAACAATGCTATTTGCTTACTGAACGAAGGTAGGTTAGTGTTTTGGACTGATAATAAATTCCCTGTAGATCAGTTATATCAACTTAATACAGGAGTATATCAACTCAAAAACGGATGGTATTTTATTAATAAACACACAATTGATGAAGTACATGTCTTAATTGGATTACATCAAATTAAAAAGAGCTTTAAGCAAGAAAACCAGTATTTAAAAAATACTTTTAACGACCATATTTCCTTGAATGGCGACTGGGAGCTAGCACAGGATTCTAGTAAAGTAAAGTATGCCAGTTTAATTCAGAAATCAAGCGATTCGGAAGTGTACTTGACGTTTAGTCCTGGCAAAAGTACCGGCTTCTCCCATGGTTCACATCATGTAGTTTCCGTGATTGAAATTTTGATAGTCCTCCTAGTATTATATTGGGTAGTGCTGTTTTGTCGGAATCAAAAGACAGTATTTAAGTACGTGGCAGTACTGTTTTTGATAGGATTTAGGCTTGTACTATTGTATACTTCGTACGGCATACACTACAAAGAATTTGAATTGTTTCAACCCGAGTTGTACGCGGCATCTGATTTTTTACCCTCTTTTGGTGACTTAATTTTGCACTTGTTGTTTCTAGCGTTGATCGTAAAGTTATGGGCAAGTGTTAAACCGAACGAATTCAGAAAAAATGCGATGGCACGACTAAACACATTGCTATCATTAGTGGGGGTCTTTGCATTAGGGATGATGCTTTCTTACATTGTGGAGTCTTTGATTAAAAATTCCATAATTCCTTTAGACCTTAGTGATGTCAGTATTCTTGATGGTCATTCTCTCTTGAGTTTTGTTTTTCTAGGTTTAACAGTGTTCGGCTTTTACGTCTTTGTGAAATTAACACTTGTTCGAATAGCAGTTTCCAGTACTTTCAATGAAATTGGATTCATCCTTTTGATTATTACGGGAGTTTGCATTGCTTTTTCATTTAGCCAAGGGCCCCTAGAATTGTCTTTTTTGTCTTGGTTTTGGGTAGTTCCTTTGTGTTTTTTGATTTTGTTTAAATTGAATAGGGTGTCCCAAAGTGGATTTTCGTTGCTTCATTATTTCCCAGAAATGCTTTTGTTCAGTGTGTTGTTTACCATACACATGGAAAACATTAAATCGACTAAACAATCTAACACCATTGAACAAATTTTGGAAAGAGAAGCTCAGGAACGAGATCCAATTGCGGAGTTTCTAATTTTTAAATCGTCAAATAAAATCCTTCACAACGTGGTGCCTGCTGAGTTAGACTCTGTGGCAATCAACAAATTATTGACGAGTGATTACCTTTCGAAATACCTCAATAAATTTGACGTTTCTTGGAATCTTGATGGCGTAGATGGTGATGACAATGATCAGGTTAAAAAAGGCGATCATTCGTCGTACACAAAAATCAACAGGTTGCTCTACAGAAAAATGACACATGGTTCCATGAGTTATTTATCAAGAATTCCCTTTGATAATGTAGCACTTAGAATTTTATTTACAGCCAAAGAAATTCCAATCAGCCAAGGTTTTCCTATGTTGTTAGCTAGTAAATCCATTGAAAAAATGGCATTGGATCAAGGGTACTCTTTTGCCAAATACAAAGATGGTAAGTTGATGAGTAACAAAGGGAAATATGCCTACCAAACTAAAACGAATTACTTTACCCAAAACAAAAACAGTAATTCTGCTGGACTAGAAGAGAAAATAGAAGGCAATTTTACACACACTATTTTAAACAAAAATGGCAATGCTTATGTTTTAACAAACAACAGTAATAATTATTTGTCTTTGGTTGCAAACCTTTCTTACATGCTGTTTTTCCTCAGTATTATTTTATTTTTAGGAGGAGTGTTTTATAGGTTTTACATTGAGAAAGTCTTGTTTCCAAAGGGTTTTAAAAGCAGGTTACAGTATGCTATTTTATTTATTCTGTTTTTTTCCACACTCGTAATTGCCTTAGGAAGTGTTTACTTTTTGAAGAATCAGTACAACAAGGAGAATTTTGAAGCAATCTCTGAAAAGATAAAATCGGTTGATTTGGCTTTAAGTTCGAAATTCATGCAGGGTCAAAAAACACAGGTGAAGCAGTTGGAGTTAAATAGTTTAGCTCAAACTTTTTTTACTGACATCAACATATATGACATGAGGGGATTACTTATTCAAACGAGCCAATCCAATATTTTTGATGCAGGCATACTTTCAACTGTTCAAAATCCTGTAGCATTTCGCGAAATTGTCAGTAACAACAAAGCCATTTTTGTGCAAATTGAACACATAGAAGACATGAGTTACTTATCGGCTTACGTGCCATTGTATGATAAAAATGAGGAGCTTGTCGGTTGTTTAAACCTTCCTTATTTTGCGAAAACCAACGAATTACAATCGGAAATAAATGGGTTTTTGGTAGCCTTAATCAACATGTATTTACTGTTGACAGTGATTTCTATTGTCATAGCCTTGTTCATCTCAAATAGGATTGTTAAGCCATTGCAATTTATCCAAACTAAAATAGCCAACTTTAATTTGAAAGATACTCCAGAGCAAATAGAATGGGAAACAGACGACGAAATAGGTTCATTGGTGAAAGAATACAACAGGATGGTAAACGAGCTTTCTGAAAGTGCTTTAAGGTTAGCTCAGGCAGAAAGGGAAGGAGCTTGGAAAGAAATGGCTCAACAAGTGGCACATGAAATCAAGAATCCTTTGACTCCGATGAAACTTAATATTCAGCATTTTCAAATGAAATGGAGCGGTCTAGGGGAAGAAGAAAGAAAGGAGGGCTTTGCAGAATTGACAAGAAATTTGGTTGAACAAATTGACACCCTTTCAGCCATAGCAGAGCAGTTTTCAAACTTCGCCAGAATTCCAGAACCTAAGTTAAGTACGGTGGATTTGGTGACCATCCTAAAGAGTTCGGCAGGTATTTACAACGGAAGTAATGAAGTGGAAGTTAAGTTTGACATCGAATTCGAATCAGCTTACATAACCGCTGACAAAGACCAATTGTTGCGCATATTTAACAACGTAATTAAAAATGCCATTCAATCTATTCCTCAAGAAGTTGTTGGCTTAGTGACCGTGGTCGTTGAAAAGGAAAAAGAATCAGTTTTGGTTACTGTAACGGACAACGGTTCAGGAATAACTCAAGAACAAAAACATTTAATTTTTCAACCCAATTTCACTACTAAAACTTCTGGTATGGGACTGGGCTTAGCAATGGTCAAAAAAATGCTTGAAAGTGTAGAGGCCACAATCGAATTTGATTCAGAAGTAGGTGTGGGCACAAGTTTCGAAGTGAAGTTTCCTAATGTAAAACAATAGGTCAATTAATTTTCATAGCCGAATAGCGTGTCTAAGCTAATCCCAACTTTAGCTATTTCTTCAAATAGAACTCCTTTTGCAGTTTGTTAATCATTACACTGAATACACCTTCCTCTGTGATTCTTTTCAAGTCAAGTCCTACAAATTCAAGATCAGTGGAGGACAAGCTAAAAGTTACCTCTTGACTTTCTCCAGCTTTTAAATTAATTTTCGCAAAGCTTTTAAGTCTTTTATATGATGGGGTGACCGAGGCGTAATGATCACGAACAAACAAATCAATAGCTTCTTTTCCTGCAATTTCCCCTGTGTTTTTTACAATTACTTTTATTATTAAACTATCGGTAACCAACATCGTGTCTTGGCTAAGTATTAAGCCACTGTATTCAAAGGAAGTATAACTTAACCCATGACCAAATGGATATTCTGGATTGTATCCGCTGTAAGTGAACCCGTCTTGAGTTTGTTCAATACCCATTTCTGAATATTTACAATCATACAATACTCGGTGAGCAGTGCTCCGAGGGTAAGTGAAAGGCAATTTTCCATTTGGGTTGTGCTCACCAAAAAGTGTTTTGGTGATGGCTAAACCACCCATCTCTCCTGGTAAATATGTCATTAAGACAGCATCAGCATGAGGCACTATTTTTCGAATGATCCTTGGACGACCTTCCATTAATACAACTACAATAGGTTTGTTTAACTTTTTTGCTTGGTTAATTAAATCGATTTGCTTTTGATCGATGCTTAAATCTTTGATTGACCCTGGTGTTTCGGCGTATGCGTTTTCGCCTAAGCATAATATAATTACATCAGAGGACGCGGCACCAACTAGTGAATAGTTGACCAATGAATCATAATTTGAAGTAGCGTGTGAATTTACATTCCCTTGTCCTAAATAAGATTTCATTTCGTTTAAAAAAGTGTGAGTCGTTTCAGGGTACCTGAATTCTTCGTTTCCTTGCCAACTGTACGACCATGAGCCGTGCAATGCCGATTTGCTGTTCGCTCCAGGGCCGGCAACGAACACCTTCGTGTTTTTGCTTAATGGAAGCACACTGTTTTCATTCTTCAATAAAGTCATGCTTTCCAAAGCGGCATCTAAGGACAATTGTTTGTATTCTGCTTTTTTGAATTGAGACAAGGCTTCCTTTTCAGGAAAGGCATTGTCAAACAGGCCTAATTCAAACTTTAATTTTAAAATTCTTCCAACTGCTTCATCAATTCTTGACATTGGGACTTCTTTTTCTTGGACAAGCTCAAGCAGCAAATCGTAAAAGCTCAAATTCAAAGGAACCATGCTCATGTCAATTCCAGCCATTACGGCCATCTTTACAGCTTCTTTTTGCGTTTTTGCGACTTTGTGTTTTGTTTGTAACATGATGATGTCTTCCCAGTCGGATACCGCAAGCCCTGTAAATCCAAATTCATCACGCAACACATCCTTTAATAAGTATTCATTCACATGGGTGGGGATTCCATTCACTTCCCCGGAGTTAATCATGATGGTTTTTGCTCCAGCTTCAATTGCAGCCTTGAATTGTGGTAAATAATATTCCCGTAATTCGATGTTGGGAATAAGGGCAGGAGTTCTGTCCCAGCCGGTGGATGGTTTTGAATACCCAACATAATGTTTCATACAGGATGCAACGTTTTCAATTTTACTTATGTCATCACCCTCGTAACCCTTTACAGCTGCGACACCAAAGGCAGTGCAAATGATTACGTCTTCACCATAAGTTTCAGAAAATCTTGGCCATAAAGCTTGACGTCCAATGTCAAATACAGGATCAAAATTCCACCTTACTCCAGATGCCCTTGTTTCCATGGCAGTCACCCTGGAGCAATTTGTTGCGTGTTCAGTATTCCTTGTAGCAGCTATTCCAATGTTATGAGGAAACAAGGTGGAACCAAAAATGTAGGTAGCTCCATGAATGGCATCTACTCCAAACAAAACAGGGATGTGATGTGGTGTGTTTTCTACAGCAGTTTTTTGGATGTCATTAATTACTTCATGCCAACCTTCCATGGTTTTCCTTCCTTCTAAAGCATTAAGTACTGAGCCTATGTTGTGCTTAACAAGTACATCTTGTAGTTTTTTTGGATCTAGGGCGTGTTCTCCAACAGGTATGCTTGTGGCATCGTATTGTTTTGCTAAAATACTGATGTTTACTTGTGTCATTTGGCCTACTTTTTCTTCAATGGACATGATGGCAAGCAAAGAGTCGACTTTATGGTCAATTGTTGATTTTTCCTTTATCCTTGAGTTTTGCGCTGTGGTTGTATTTGAATTTGAACATGAAAACATCAAGGCGATGAAGTTCAAAATAACGAATGACTGTAATTTCATAATGACTTTGTGTGAGTGTGGGCATGAAAATAGTCATTTAATAAAAAGCAAGAAAGAATATAGACTGATTATCTATAAATGTCCGTTAATTGTACATTTTTATAGAATGAATTTTCGATTACTAAAAAGTACTGTTTCCTTGTGGTGTTACGTGTTAAAGGGCGTGGTGGGAATAGTTGAGTTGGCGTTTATATCTAAATGAATTATCTCTCACTTTAACTAAGTAAAACACGCAAAAAGCATTACTTTTGAGGACACTCACATGGAAAATTTATTTCTTCAAAGTACAACTTGTTCACCTGAAATAGAATTCAGTCCTAAAAATAATATTTTTAAGATCACTGGGGAGTCCTGCATGAGTGATGCTAATTTATTTTACGCTCCAGTATTAGCTTGGTTGCGGGCATACGGTAGCAACGAGAATAGTGGCGCTCAATTCAAATTTCATTTTTCTGCAGTCTCTCAATCCTCCATGAAAATGCTGTTGTTTGTTTGTCAGGAAATTAAATCCATGCAAATTGACGGGAGCGAAGTACATGTCTCTTGGTGTTTTTCAAATGAAAAGCCTGAACTTAAGGAAATAGGTCAAGACATCAGCTACATGACGGACTTGGATTTTGATTATGTATTGCTGGAGATATTAGAGTTAGTATAATCGATTCCGTTCTATTTAGATTTCCGCACTAAAATTATCTAATTGATTAGTAAGTCCTTAGGTTATTATTACCTTTTATTTCAAAATGGAACAAGTTTTTTTGTAACCTTTTGCAATAAGTTACGTTAATGAAACAGTCAAAGTTAAGTGTTAAAATTAGTTCAAGAAACCGCTTTTAGTCAGGCGGTTTTTTTGTGGTGTAAAATTTCGCGTTGCCAGTCGCTGTTTCCAAGACATCTTTCTATTGTAATCACAAAAGATTACTTATAATGTTTTCTTCCACAACATTTTTTGAATTTATCGCCGCTGTTACAGGGACAAGGATTGTTTCTGCCTATTTCAAATTTGGCTCTTTTTAGGTTTCTTGCCGACATCTTGTGGTTGAATATCTTTTCCATGGAGCGGTACAATTTCGGGTGCTTTTTCGCAAGTAATTTAGGACGTTGAAAAAAGTATTCACTTGCAACGGCAAAAAACTCTGTTCGATTGGTTGCCCCGTAGGGGTTGATGTCCGACCTCATCATGTAAATGTCCTCGATCTTTTTTTGGATGAGTTGTAGCCATGGGATAGCGTACTGTTTTTCCATTAATAATTCAGGGATTCCATCTATGGTGCCGTCTGCTTTGTCTATGATATGGACAAACTCATGGATGGCTGTATTTTTTTTGTCAGACTCGTTTGAAAATCCAAGGTGTAAAGCTGGTTTAGACAGGATCATTTTTCCGTCCATGTATCCCGTTCCAACCATGCCTAGAATACTTCTGTCTGGTCCTGAAGTTTCAAACTTGTCATTGAACATTCGAGGGTAAAGAAGTACTTCGTAAAAATTGGTGTACCTCCATTCGGGGAATTTAAATATGGGAATTACGGCGCTTGAAGCGACTAGTAATTCGTCTACAATATCAACGTTTACTTCTATTCCTGTGATTCTGCAATTGAGGAGAAATTCTTGAATTTTAAATTCGAATAGCGTTTTTTCTTCCGGGGAGAGAGCGTTGTAAAACGATATTTTTTGTTGAAGTATTATTCTCCACTTTGGTTCAAAAGGAGAGGAAGGGGTGATCCATTTGTTTTTTTTCCATAGAAATCTAATGAGGATAAAGACGAGTAGGAGGAAGAGGGGAAGGAAGAGAGTGTTCATGGGAGAGGATTCGTATCGTTTTATGATATGAATATAGGGTTTATTCGTATTATGGGTAATGTATTGAGCGACAAGTTTGATTTAATTATAGGGGGCGTTTGCGACAATTAATGTGGCAGGAGTGCTCCTTGCAGTCGCTTTCCTGTGGTGGGGTTTGCCTCAACTAAAAGATGAAAAATGGCGAATTTAGCTCTGTAAATTCACTCTGTAAAGTTATCTATTTTTAAGCGTCTTGTTGCATGGATAGCTCCACTCATTAAAGTTATTGATTCCCCGCTATTCTACCAGTAAGATTTTGCTACCGCAAGCACTAATCTATCGAAAAGCCTATTACCAAAGTATATACTGTTGAGTTTGTAGCAGAATTCATCTAAATAAAGTTGCTACCTCAATACCCGAAAACTATGTTTTCTCCTCTTAATCTCAAATCTTTAATTTTATGATACACCCCCAGAAGATTTCTCTTGGCATTACTGATTGCAATGTGCACCCATTTTAAAGTAGTAGCAGTAGTCTCTTTGGTTGATTTTTCGCTCATGTGGGTGTCCACATAGTCTGAAATATTCAAATAAGTGTTGGCTCTATCTGAAAACACAACGGATTCCTTATCTACATTGTCTTCAATTACTTGGTCAATCGAGTCCGTTTTATGAGTATCCAAAGCTTTCATTTTAAAGTACCTGCAACTCTTGCTTTTCTTTCCTGTTTCAATGTCTTCCAGAGGCACTGATTGGCCTTGCCGAACCACTTCGTTAGGTTTCTGCTATTACAGCTACATTTTTCTGTTTTTGACTTCCTTTCCCTCGTTTCAATTTGATGTGCTCAGCAGTAGCTATCTCATAGTACCCCTCATCAAATTCTACCATGTCGCTTAGCGTGTATAAATTGTCGCGATTCCCCATAGCATTACGAATCCTGTGCATTAACGACCATATGGTATCATACCTATTGTGGTTTAATTGACGTTGCAACTCTTTTGCTTAAATACCTTTTTTTGTGAAAGTCATGAACAACATTGCTAGGTACCATGTGCGAACTGGTAAGTTCGAATTTTCCATCATCGACCCACTTTTCAAACCCGTACGAAACTTACATGATTTACATTCCCATTATGACTTAGCCTTCAACCAATAGTGACTCGAGTGATTACATTTCTTACAAAAAACACCTTCTTTTTCCCGTTGTAATTTGAAATCATCCCTACAGCTTGATTCTGTTGGGAATTGTTCCGTAAATTCTAAAATTGTCATAGTTCCTTTGTATTATTGTGAGCAACAAAGACGGACCCACTACGTAAGCAGTTTACGGTTTAGGTAAAATAGCGGGGAATCAATTTAAAGTTACTAATTTTGTAGGCTCTCATTTGATGGGTTTAGAGCAAAATTACTAACTTTAATTATTGGAGGTATCCATGTAACAAGACCTCTAAAAGTTGTTAACGTATTCATTGTTAACAATGTACTTGTTGTTGTGATTGATTTACCTTAGATGGTTTGTTACCTTTGATTTCAAAAAAAAACATATTTTAACGGCCCAGTTAGCCCTGGGAACGTTAATAAACTTGGCGAATTTGTTTTTAAAAGTTACTTTAAACCCAAAACATCCTTTATCCCTGTTGAAAGGATTGATTTATTGATTGATTGACAACAATTTGAACATGAATTAAAAGCTTAGTATTTCGAAAATAAAACTTGCAAAAACAAAACTTTTTGTACCTGTATTGCGTACACTAAAGTAGTATATACATACAATGAAAAATTTAAATCCAAAAAATATGATTTTTGGACCTTACGCACGTAAGGTGATTTTGTTGTGTCTTGTTTTTTTTAGTCAAAATATTTTTAGCGCCACATTTGTGGGTAATGGCACAGATGGAGTTTATACTGCTCCTGGTGGAATAAGTACCTTTGAGACGGCAGGAGGAAAGTATGCAGCCATGGATGGAGCTCACGCTGCTGGTTTAACCACAATTGATTTAGTGAGTAGTATAGGTTTAGCGGTTTGTGATTTAATAGTGTTAATGGACATGACTACTGGCGCTTGGGAACTGTCAGTGGTTAAAACTAGACCAGACGACTTTTCGATTACAGTACCAACCACCACAAAAGCCTATTTAGCAACAAGTCAAGTAATCCGTGTCCCTCAATTTACTGATTTTACTGTTGCCGGAGCTAATACACTGACAACTTCTGCATGGGATGGCAGTACAGGTGGAGTGATCTGGTTTTATTGTAACGGAACAGCAACTGTAGGGGGGGTAATTGATGCTAATGGTTTAGGTTTTTCTGGAGGTGCAGGTGGAGGTGATGCTGGTGGAGCTGGTGGTGGAGCACTAGGACCGCTGGGAGCAAAAGGTGCAAAAGGTGCTGGAGGTACGGGTTCTGGAATGGATGGAATGGATGGAATGAATGGATCGAATGGGTCAAGCGGAGCAGTAGGGGTAACTGGAGACGGACCTGGTGGTGGGGCTGCTAATTTAGGAGGTACTGCAAATACAACTCCTGCTGACTTTTCAACTATTCTTATGGGGTCCGGTGGTGGGGGTGGAAGAGGTGGAGGAAAAGGTGGCGATGGCGGCGATGGTGGTGATGGAGGTGATGGTAAAGAGGGCGCTACAAAGGCAGGAGTTGTAGGGACGGCAGGGGGTGTCGGCGGAGCTGGAGGAGCAGGAGCTGGAGGAGCAGGCGGAGGAATCATATATATTCAAGCTATTGCAATAGCTGGAGTTGGTACAATAAGGGCAAACGCTGTGATTGGAAGTAATGGCGGTGATGGTGGTGATGGTGGTGATGGCGGTGCTGGCGGTGCTGGCGGTTCTGGCGGTGATGGTGGTGGCGGCGGTGGTGGCGGCGGTGGCGGTGGCGGCGGTGGCGGTTTAGGAGGTGTTGGTGCTGGAGGAGGTGCTGGAGGTGCAATTAATGTGTCTCCTGTTTTTGGGGGTACACAAACAGTAACAATCGGTGTGAATGGTGCAGCCGGAGCGGCGGGAGCAGCCGGAGCGGCGGGAGCAGCAGGAGCAGCGGGAGCAGCAGGCGGCGGAGCTGCAGGATCAGCAGGTACTGCGGGAACGGCTGGTACCGCTGGACCTGCAGGGACAACAGGGTCGGCAGGTGGTGTAGGAACAACGGGGGCTGTATCAACCACCGAAGCCACAATAGGGACTTCGTTTTCACTTTCAGCAGGCAATTGGGACAATTGTCTTATTTGGTCAAATACTAGTCGTGGTGCTCCCAGTTTTTTTCATACCCCTACTTCGTTATCTGAGGTAACCATTGAAGACGGTCATACAGTTGATTTGAATGTAGCAGGAAACGCAAAAAGTGTTACTCTTGGAACAGGTGTTGGTGCTGGAACCTTAATGTGGACCAGTGATAATGATTTAACGATTTACGGAAATACAGGAGTTGTTGTTGCTGCTAATGGAGTCATTGATCACAACGGCCAAGCTACTGCTAATGGGATTGAATTTCAGTTAACAGCTGTTACAGGAATAACTCAAGGGTTTTCGAATGCTGGAACTGTTAGCATGGGTAGTTTAAAAGTAACCAAACCAGTAACAGGAACAAGTTTAACCTTAAGTGGAGCAAATACTTTCACTGTCTTAGGAAATGTCACAACCTCTGGTGCCACTTATGAATTAAAAAACAGTGCCACACAGGTTGATGTTGCAGGTAATTTTACAGCTAGTGGTTCAGCTTTAACCTTAACCAACGATGCAGGTAGAATCATT
>JBLIAZ010000006.1:0-29041 GCA_047631875.1 Saprospiraceae bacterium | reverse complement strand
ATCAATATTGAAGCACAACCTGATGATGTCTCATGTAAATCTAATTGAGCTGAAATTATGCAAGTCATTGTTGAAGTGACTTTAAAGTCCCAATAAGGAGCATTACCAAACTCCATGCTGTCAAACAGCACATTACCTTCTTCGTCTTTGATTCTGAATATTAAGCTTCCTTGCGAAAACCCACTGCATGCAGCTATTCTGTAAGTTGCTCCGCCAAAAAATGTTGTGCTGAATTCTGCTTCCTGCTCTCCAAAAAGAAAAGCTCTGTAGTTTTGTCCGTCAGAAATGTAGTTGACAGTAAAATTATTTTTATGACAATAATTTGCGATGGTATCGCATTGCGCATAACTTGCCATTGATAAGGATATAATTGCAACAAAAAGGGCTAATGTCTTTTTCATGGTATTTGCTTTTCAGGTCAGTTGTCTAATCTTTTATAAAATAATCTTCTTTCTTAACAACTCTATTTTTAATCCAATTTCATTAAAAACTTCATCGCTGATGTCAACGGTAGTTGTTGAAGTTATTTCTGTAGTCTTGTTTTCTTTATCATGTACCGGCTTACTGTAGGAATACTCAATGTTAATCTCTTCAAAAGATTCTCTGATACTTTCCAAGTCCATGTACAAGTCCTCTACGCCAGGTTCTTCCAAATACTTGATTAACATTTTATCAAGTATAGTCTCCAAAGTGTGTTTCTGCATTCCAATCAAGTTGGTAATCTCTTTTGTTTTTTCCATTTTACCAATAGTAGCGGCAAAATAAATACTCTCAATCCAACCTCCTACAATGATTAATGCTCCAATGTGCTTCCGTTCTCTAATTTGAAGAAAGTCATCTGCTCTTCTGTAAGAGTTTGAAATTAAATACAGTAAAGAATCCTTGTTGTCTAAGTTTCTTTCAATTTGAGCAATCGTTGCATCATCAAAAGCCTCGCTAATCCCAAGGACATCTGCTAATTTTCGCGAAGCTTTCATGTACCTTAATGATTCTTGTTGGTGATCGTAAAGAGTAGTGTATCCTAAATCAGCGCCATATATTCCCAAGTTCAAAGCTTGAGATGCTGTGGTAGCGTACAAATCTGCTTTGTTTGCTTTGTTTAACATTTCGTTGTCGTACGACGCTCCATTGTTAGCAATGATGGATCCCAATTGAATAGGTGAAGGAATACTAAAAATAGCATTGTCATAAACTCCAACTGGCGGATTTTGCAATTCTGTTGCAGTAGTATCTTCGTTATTTGTAGTATCTACGTCAGGTGTCTCGACTGTCCAACAAGCAGTTAGAATTAATCCTAAAGCTGCAATTGTACTATACCTTTTAAGGAGGCTTAAACTTCTCATATTTTGTTACTATTTATAGTCCTAATAATGCAGTAAATATAGACTTTTTTTATCGAAAGGATAAAATGTTTCCGAATAAAAAATAAATTGAACGGATTGGAGTTAAAATCTAACTCGCCGTAATACCTGACTTCAATTCCAAATGTTTAGTTTTCTTTAATTAGATTTGCGTCCCAAAATTATTTGAGAAAGGATATAACTTAAATGTTTTGTGGCATTTTAAAAAGAAAGATCAAATGAAAAAAATAGGTGTTTTAACATCAGGAGGAGATGCTCCAGGAATGAATGCAGCAATCAGGTCTGTGGTCAGAACGGCATTGTACAATGGCATTGAAATAATGGGCGTGTACAGGGGGTATGATGGGTTAATAGACGATGATTTTGTACCAATGACAACATCTTCTGTTGCGAACATATTGCAACGAGGAGGGACCATTTTGAAAAGCATGCGAAGTGACGGTTTCCGAACAAAAGAAGGAAGACAAAGAGCATTTGACAACTTAAAAAAGAACAACATTGATGGTTTAGTAGTGATTGGGGGAGACGGTACTTTTACCGGCGCCAACATATTTACCAAAGAATTTAGTTTCCCGATTGTTGGATTAGCTGGAACCATTGACAACGATTTAATGGGAACCGATTTCACGATCGGTTATGATACTGCTTTAAACACGGTGATTGATGCGGTGGATAAAATCAGAGATACTGCCGATTCTCACAACAGGGTTTTTGTTGTGGAAGTAATGGGGAAGGATGCTGGTTACATAGCATTACGGACAGGGATTGGTTGCGGTGCCGAAGCAGTATTGTATCCTGAAAGCGATGTTTATATCGATCATTTATTGAAGAAATTAGGCGATAAAAACAGAGATCGCCGAAGCAGCATAGTAATTGTTGCCGAAGGAGCAAAAGAAGGAGGGGCTATGGAGGTGGCGGAAAGCGTGAGAACGGAATACCCTCATTTCGATGTACGAGTAGTGGTGTTAGGTCATGTACAACGTGGAGGAAGCCCGTCGTGTATCGAACGTGTTCGTGCAAGTCAATTGGGAATGGAAGCAGTGGAAGCATTGCTAGCTGGAAAAGAAGCTGTCATGATTGGTATTGTAGACAAAACCATCGAGTATACACCTTTTGAAAAGGCAATCAAACACACCGGAAAAATGAATGAAAAGTTGCTTAAGCTAACCGAAGTGCTTTCCATATAAGTGAACCAAGTGCATGTTATTTGTTGATGTAATTGTACCTCTTTCAGTCCCTAATTTATTTACTTACGAAGTACCTAAAGAGTTAGATGGTCAAGTAGGGGTAGGGAAGCGAGTGGTCGTTCAATTTGGTAAGTCAAGGTTTTACACAGCTATTATCCGAGTAATTCACGAAATTGAACCTCAAAATTACAAGGCTAAACCTGTCCAAACGGTACTAGATGACGTACCGGTGGTGTACGAAAATCAACTAAAATTATGGGAATGGATTGCCTCATATTACCATTGTCACATTGGTGATGTGATGAATTCGGCGCTGCCTTCAGCTTATAAATTAGTCAGTGAAACAAAAATTTTACTTACTGACAAGGAAGTCGATTTTAAAATACTTAACGACAATGAGTACCTTATCGTAGAGGCTCTTCAGCTACAGAATTTACTATCACTAGCTGAAATGAGTTCTATTCTAGGGGTGAAAAGCGTACATGGATTTATTAAATCCTTGCTTGACAAAGATTTGATTCAGTTGGAGGAGGAGATGAAAGGAAAGTACAAGCCTTTGATAAAAACTTATTTAAAGCTTGCTGACCAATATAATTCCGAAGTCAAATTGCTTGACTTATTTCAAAGTTTAAAATCGGTTGCTAAACAAGAAGATTTTTTGATGTTGTTTACCTCACAGAAAGGATTTAATTTCAAAGATTTTAAATGTGAACGAGCAAATTTTTTAAAAAAATCGGGTGCGAGTCGATCCTCCCTGAATTCTTTAGTAACCAAAGGGATTATTTCTATCGAGAACCAGGAGGTTAATCGTTTAGCGAATTACGATGGGAAAGTTTTGGATTTGCCTGTTTTAAACGCCGAGCAAGGTCAAGCGAAGCTCGTCATCGATAAAGGGTTTTTACAAGACAAAGTTGTTTTGCTTAATGGTGTCACAGGAAGTGGAAAGACGGAAGTGTATTTCTCCTTGATTCAAGAGCAGTTAGACGCAGGTAAACAAATACTGTATTTACTTCCCGAAATTGCGTTGACTACCCAGTTAATTGAACGTTTAAAATTGGTGTTTGGGGACAAAGTAGGTGTGTACCATTCTAGGTACAACATCAACGAAAGGGTTGAAGTTTGGACAGATTTATTGAAAGAAGAACCCAAATATAAAATTATCATCGGAGCTCGTTCCTCCTTGTTTTTACCGTATAAAAATTTAGGATTAATTGTAGTAGATGAGGAGCATGAAAGCTCGTACAAGCAATTTGATCCTGCTCCAAGATATTTTGCAAGAGACGTAGCAATTTTCATGGCGAAGTCATACAATGCTCATTGTTTGCTTGGAACAGCAACACCATCAGTGGAGTCATTTTACAATGTTCAAAACGGGAAGTATGCTTATGCCGAACTCAAAACTCGGCACAGCGGAACTTTACTACCAGAGATATTCTGCGCGGATCTCCAGAACGATAAAAAGAAGAAAAAGATGACTGGCTTGTTCTCTCCTTTGTTAAAAAAGGAAATGGAAGAGGCATTAGAAAACAATGAGCAAATTATATTATTTCAAAACCGACGAGGGTACGCTCCGTATTTGGAGTGTGATGCATGTGGACATTCAGAAACCTGTAATCGATGCGATGTAAGTTTGACTTTTCATAAAGGAGTGAACCAATTGCGCTGCCATTACTGTGGATATACTCAAAAAATTGAACTGGCTTGTTCGGCTTGTGGAAGTGTGGAAACCGGATTAAAGGGTTTTGGAACAGAAATGATTCAGGAAGAGGTAAACAAGTATTTCCCTTCGGCCAAAGTGGCAAGGATGGATTTGGATACAACCAGAGGGAAAAATGCTTATCTGGATTTGATTACCAAGTTTGCTGACAAAGAAATTGACGTGTTGGTGGGTACGCAAATGCTAACCAAAGGTTTGGATTTTGGCAATGTATCCTTGGTTGGAGTATTGAATGCCGATCAAATGTTAAATTATCCTGATTTTCGAGCGCACGAACGCGCTTATCAGTTGCTGACACAAGTTTCAGGACGGTCCGGACGTCGTAAAAAAAGAGGGAAAGTAGTTTTTCAAACTTACAGCCCATATCATACTATTATTAGGAATGTGATTGAAAATGATTTTCAAGGAATGTACGAGAATGAAATTCTAAACAGGAAAAACTTTGATTATCCTCCGTTTTATCGGTTGATAAACATTACCATGAAACACCGTGATAAGTCTTTGCTTGATGCTTGTGCCGAAGGATTTGGAATAGCTTTAAAGGGAGAGTTGACCGAAAAAAGAGTGTTGGGTCCTGAATACCCATCCATTAGTCGCATCAACAATTTATATCAAAAAACCATTTTGGTTAAGTTTGAAAAATCAGTAGCACCAAAAGCGGTAAAGGACATTATTCAAAAATGGATTAATATTTATAAAAAAGAGAGTGCATTTCAAAGGGTGCGGTTTAATGTGAACGTGGATCCACAATGATTATCGACAAATACTGCTAAACTAAGTAATAAATAGGACGCGTATATTGTGAATTAATAACAAGTCTAAATGCACTAATCCAGTTGTATTTTCAGTATTTTAGAGCGCGAATTAATACTGGATTCAAATGCAAAAACTATCCGTAATACTGTTGTTTCTTTTGCTTTCTCAATTTGCTTTTTCACAAGCCGATAGTGCAGCAGTAACCAAACAAAACCAAATTGTACAAATTGCTGGTGTAACAGTGTCGGGGGACAGTTTACTTCCCGTTCCCTTTGCAAACGTACTGATTAAAGGAAATTACAGCGGCACGCTTTGTGACTTTTCAGGATTCTTTTCAATTGTGGCTAGGGCAGGAGATACCTTGGTATTTAGTTCTTTTGGATACAAACGAAATCAATACGTGATTCCTGACAGCTTAAAAAGTAAGCAGTACAGTTTAATCCAAATCATGGACAGAGACACAGTCTTTCTTCCTGTTACTGACATTAAAGTGTGGCCTACCTACGAGCAATTCAAAAAAGCTTTCCTCACTACAGTGGTGCCAGGAAGTGATTTAGCAAGGGCCGAAAGTAACTTGGACGGCGAGGTCATGGCTAAAAAAGTGGCTAATTTACACTTAGGTGCTTCGGGAAATCAAAAACTTATGCTTGCACAAAGACGCTCTAGGTTATACTCAGCAGGTCAACTTCCTCCTAATAATTTACTGAATCCGCTTGCTTGGATGAAATTCATTAAAGCTTGGAAAGAGGGAAAACTAGGAAACAGTAATTGAATCAGTAATCCATGAGTAAAAAGTCACTTCTTCACTTACTCATGTTGGTTTCAATGTTTATTTTGAACACTGAAAGCGCACTTGCGCAAGTGAAGGGCAGCACTTATCCACAAAATTATTTTCGCTCGCCACTTGACATTCCCCTCTTGTTGTCAGGCAACTTTGGCGAACTACGTAGCAATCATTTTCATGCGGGAATTGACATCAAAACTCAAGGAGTGGTGGGGCAAAAAGTACGAGTAGCTGCAACAGGTTATGTGTCAAGAATAAAAGTTCAAATATATGGGTATGGAAAAGTAGTATACGTGACTCATCCAAATGGCTACACGACTGTATACGCTCACTTAAAGTCTTTCAATAAGGACATTACAAAAGTGGTTCGAGAAAAGCAATACCAAACTGAAAGTTACACGTTAGACATGTACCTTGACTCCAATCAAGTCAGGCTAAAAAAAGGAGACCTCCTTGCGATTTCAGGAAATTCAGGAGGCTCAGCAGGAGCCCATTTGCATTTTGAAATTCGAGAAACAGAGTCAGAAATCCCTGTGAACCCTTTGCTGTTTAATTTCCCAATAATGGATAATATTCCTCCTAAAGTGAAAGGAGTGGTAGTATACCCTATCGGAGCTAACTCCCATGTGGATGGGAAAAACAAACCTCTTTTTATAAAGACAATCAAAGTAGGGAAGCGTTATAAAATAAATGCTCCAGTGAAAGTAGGAGGTGAGGTTGCTATTGGTTTACAGACGAACGATTACCTTAATAAATCTAATAATCGATGTGGAGTATATGACATCCTGATGACAGTAAACAGGGAAGAAGTGTATCAGTACAGGACGGAAAAAATTCCCTTTGATGAATCAAGATATTTGAATGCTCATTGCGATTATGCTTACAAAAAGAAAACAGGCAAATGGATTCATAAAATTTATACTTTACCAAACAACAGGTTGAGTATATATCCTTTGATGGTGAAAAATGGTATTGTGACCACCATGAAGGACTCTACTTATAGCCTCCATGTCAAACTAAAAGATGCATATCAAAATAGTACAAGTTTTACTATGACCTTAAAAGGAGTTGCTACTCCAACCCTGTGTTTGAAAGAACAAGACAGCTTGGTGGTTAAAAACTACCTGTACAACCAAGACAATGAATACAGTGTAAATGACTTTAGAATATATCATCCAAAAGGAACTTTTTATGACGATGTCAACTTTAAATTTTCACAAACAGCAAGCAACTACTTTTTGTCCAACTTGAATCATGTACATACATACACTACTCCTATGCACAAAAGTGCAACGATGTCCATCAGATGTACTAAAAAGGTGGTGAATACAGACAAGATTGTAGTAGTTCGAAAACAAGGAAAACGAAAATCTTATTTAGCCGCAAATTACATCAACGGTTGGGTGAATTTTAAATCGAGGTATTTTGGCACCTTTTACCTTGACATGGATACCGTTGCTCCTAAAATTAAAAATGTCAATGTATTTAATGGGAAAAACCTTACTGCTCAAACGAGCATAATATTTAAAGTGACTGATAACAAATCCGGAATTTCTGTTTTCCGTGGTCAAATCAATGGAAAATGGGTGTTGTTTGAATATGACTACAAAAAAGACAAATTGACCTACCGCATTGACGGACATGTTAAGCGAGGGGGGAACACATTGAAACTATTAGTTAAAGATGCAGTAGGAAATGAAAAAGTGTACCGCTGCAATTTTTTATACTAATCCTTACACCAACATTTTCTCGATAGGCACAATCAAAATTCCTTCAGCCCCTAGGTTTTTTAGGGTGTCAATAGAATTCCAAAAATCTTTTTCCTTGATTACCGTGTGAACTGAGCTCCAACCTTCAATCGCTAACGGTAAAATGGTTGGGCTTTTCATTCCTGGAAGAGCCTTTACAATTTCATCAAGCTTCTCGTTTGGTGCGTTCATTAGCACATATTTAGTGTGTTTGGCAGCAAGTATAGAATTAATCCTGAATACAATTTGATCCAGTATAGCTTGTTTTTCAGTGCTTAAGCTTGGGTTGGAAAATAACGCCGCTTCTGATTTTAAGATTACTTCACCTTCTTTCAAACCGTTTTTAAACAGAGTACTTCCAGAACTCACTAAATCACAGATTCCATCAGCTAAACCAATGTTCGGAGCAATTTCAACCGAACCTGAAATGGAGTGAATTGCTGCATTGACGTTGTTGGCTTTTAGGTGTTCTTTTAATGTGTGAACATATGAAGTTGCTATTCTTTTTCCTTCAAAAAATTGCACGCCTTGATAGTCAACTCCTTTTGGAACAGCTAAAGATAATCGGCACTTACTAAATCCTAATTTTTTAACCAAAGTTAAATCACAGTTGTGTTCGATCACGGTATTTTCACCTAAAATTGCCACATCAGCCACACCGTCTTTCACGTAATTTGGAATGTCAGAGTTTCTTAAAAAGTATAATTCTACAGGAAAAGTATGTGACTTTACCATCAGTTGATCTTTTCCATTATCAAACCTGATTCCACATTCTTTAAGTAAGTCAATGGAGTCTTTGTTTAATCGACCTGATTTTTGAATTGCAATTTTAAGTACTGTTTCCATTTGATAAGCAAATTTAATGCTCCCAAAAGTACTTATTTTTTCAGGAGAGAAAAAATATACATTACTTTGTAGTATTAAGAAATTCCAATGCTAGCAAACAAAGACGAAAAATACATTTGGCATCCATTCACTCAGGAGAAAACAGCTTCCTTAAACATTGTCATTAAGAAAGGCAAAGGAACTTGGATTTATGATGAAGATGATAAAAAATATCTAGACGCTATAAGTTCATGGTGGGTTAACATTCATGGACATGCCCACCCTTACATGAGGGAAAAGATTGACGAACAGTTGGGTGAGCTTGAGCATGTTATTTTTGCTGGTTTTACCCATCCAAAGGCAATTGAAATTTCAGAGAGGCTGATCAAAAAGCTAGGTGAGGGGTTTGATAAAGTATTTTTTAGTGACAATGGTTCCACCTCAAACGAGGTAGCGCTAAAAATGTCCTTTCAATATTTTTACAACCAAGGTCAAAAGAAAACTAAAATCATTGCTTTTAAGGACAGTTACCACGGGGATACGTACGGAGCTATGAGTGTCGGAGGAAGAAGCGATTTTTCAAAGCCGTTTGAGGATAACTTATTCGACGTGTATCATTTGGACGTACCAACCGATTCAAATTTTCAAGATGTAAAAAAACAGCTGATTAAATTTTTAAACAACGGTGATGTAGCGGCTTTTGTTTTTGAGCCTTTGGTGTTAGGAACTGCAGGGATGATCACATATAAAGTAGCGCACTTGAACGAGTTAATGTCCATGTGTAAAGCAAAAGGAGTGTTGAACATTGCTGATGAGGTATTCACGGGTTTTTACAGAACAGGAAAATTATTCGCTCATCAGTACTTGAAAATAAAGCCAGATTTAATTTGTTTGTCAAAAGGACTTACAGGAGGTTATTTGCCTTTGGGATTAACCATTACACATGAAAAAGTGTACGATGCGTTTTATTCCGAGGACAAGAAAAAAGCATTTTTCCATGGTCATTCTTACACAGGGAATCCACTTTCATGTGCTGCTGCTTGCGCTAGCATGGATTTATTGGAGCAACAAGAAACAATAGATGGGGTAAAAAGGATTATTCAAAAGCACAAAGATTTTATAAGGGTGCTTCAAAAAAGAGAGGAAGTGCAAGCTGTGCGTCAAATAGGGACGATATTAGCTTTTGATTTGAAATCAACAAGCAAAACCTCTTACTTCAACAAAAGCAGGGACAAGTTGTATCAGTTTTTTATTGATAAAGGAATATTGATGAGGCCCTTAGGTAATACTTTATACATTGTTCCACCTTATTGTATTACTAACAATGAGCTGGATTTGTTGTACAATGCAATCAAGTCTTTGCTGAATCAAATTAAAAGAGGTAACATGACGGTGTAGTTTACCTTACTACCGTGACTGTTCCAATGTAATTGTACTTTGTCCCATACACATCCCTTGTCCTAGCTTTCCAGACGTATACGTCAATTTGAACCGGACGCATGTTGTTGTGTTTTTTTCCATTCCAGGGTCTTGTTGCATGGATAACCTCCACTCATTAAAGTTACTAATTTTGTAGAATGAGCGCCTACAAACAAAAGATAACAAACAGCAGTTCCTATATCAACAGCTTAAAGCAACGAGGCAGACTAGATTTCTGGATGGATAAAGACATATTCTCAAACCGGAACTACAAAGGCAAGCAAACCAAAGGTGGCAAGGTTATCTATTTTGATGTAGCAATTGAAATTGCTTTGATACTCTCGTACGTATACAGCTTACCATTAAGGCAAACAGAAGGTTTTCTCAGCCGCCTCCTTCAACTGCATAACTACCAGTTAACCGTACCTGACTATACCACTGGAAAATCATTTATGGAGAAAACATTCGCTCCAAGAATAGCCAAGCACAACAGACCGAAGTCACCTTAAACCGAGGAAGTATGACGAACAAGTGAACTCATATAAAAATATGATTAATGGTGAACAAATCATTTATTCTAAATAAGATGACTGACCTTGGTATGCCTGAATGGAAAAGGATTTACTTCTTGAATTAGGGTGTTGAATTGAAATATTCAGATTCTTTTGACTGAAAATCTATCCATGCAACAAGACCTAAAGTTACTATTTTTTGAAAATATAGTCAATTGTTTCAAGCGGAAATAATTTTTCGTTTCAAGCATTAGGTTTACTTTCGCATCATGATTAAAAACATCTTCTTTTTAATACTGGTTATTTCATTAAGTTCCTGTAAAGGAAAGCTGGATAAATTGTTAATGAGTAATGACATAGCGTTAAAAGAACAAAAGGCCCAAGAGTATTTTGAAAATTGTGATTATTCAAGTGCGTCTCCTTTGTTTAAAGATTTAATTCAATCATACTCTACGTCGGCAAAAGTGGAAAAGGTATATTTTTATTTTGCTTATTGTGATTACAAGTTGGAAGATTACATGTTGGCTGCGTATGAATTCAAGAAAATCCTTGAGAAATTTCCACGTGGAAAGTATGCTGAGCGAGCACAGTTTTTAATTGCTGATTCTTATTTTAATTCTACTCCAAAGTACAATTTAGACCAAGAATATAATGGTTTAGCTGTGGAGGAGTTTCAAGTGTTTTTAGAGAAGTACCCTAAAAGCGAGAAACGGCAGGATGCCAATCATAAAATTGATTTACTTTTTGAGAAAAGAGAAAGGAAAGATTTTGAAAATGCGAAATTATTTTTTAATACAATGGACTACAAGGCTGCATTGCAATCTTTTCAGTTTGTATTAAACGATTTCCCAGACACTGAAAGAGACGAAGAACTTCATTTTTTAATGGTGGAATCAGCCTATTTGTATGCTGAAAAAAGCATTGAGCATAAAAAAGTGAGGAGGTATGGAGAGGTAAATAACTACGCTAGGCTATATTTAAAAAAGTACAAAGATTCGACATCCTCAAATAATAAGAGTAAAGTAGAGTCGTATCAAAAAAAGGCAAAAAGTAAAGCTTTGGATTTACAATATAGTTTGCCAGTTTTTTACTTAAGGAAAAAAAAGTACGACGATGCAATTGAATTATGGAATGAATTACTTGCGAAAAAGAACATTGCTAATAAACAGGAGATTGCAGAAAGTTTGCTTGAAACGTACTACGAAAAAGCATTGAATGTAGATAAGACAAAGAGAATTGATGCTGTAAAAGATTTTTTAGAGGCGTACGATGAATTAGCAGGAAAACTCCATCAAGATAACGTGGAGAAATGGAAGTCGAAAAAAACATACTTTTTGAAACTTCAAAATGAACTGCCAAGCAAGTTACCATTTGAGTTTTTGGCAGCAGGGGAGTACAAGCACGCGGTGGACTATTTTGCTGATTTGGTAGGTAGCATGGACTTGTCTATAAAATCTAACGACAAAGTGCTTTATAATTTTTTACTTTCAAAACACAAGTACGCTGAAAAATTAAGGGAGGTGCCAGCAGAAGTTCAATGGAATGAAATTATTGAATTAGCTGAGGAAAATAAAACATGGGTGGAGGGTAAATTCAACGGGAAAATTACAGCCTTACTTAAGGAGGTAAGTACTGAATTGAGTAATTATCCAGTTATATTAATTAGTAATCCGATGAAAAGGAAAAATTACGCATTAGCTCTTAAACGCGCTAAAGCGGAAATCGATGGCGGAAAAACAATAAAAGAACGGGAAGAAGTTGTATATTTGTTGCTGCTTTCTTCGATGAAAAAGGCGAGAAGTGTTAAAAAGTACGAAAGACTGCCGCAATATAAAAATGCAAAGTTGGACTATGATGCTTACGTTGGGCTTTTAAACGATGAAAATTACAAAGCGAAAGCACTTAAAGTTGAGGAAGAAATAAACAAGAGAATTACGAAGTATCAAAAAAAATAAGATCAACGATGGATTACAAAAAAACTAAAGCATTTAATTCGACAATAACTAGAGATGTTACTGATTTCAGTAAAGGAAAGAATATTTATGAGTTGATTGCAATTTTAGGTAAAAGAGCTGACCAGATCGGTTTAGAACTTAAAGAGGAGTTAAATTCAAAGTTGGAAGAATTTGCATCTCCGACTGATAATTTAGAGGAGATTTTTGAAAATAGGGAACAAATCGAAATTTCAAAATTTTACGAAAGATTACCTAAACCAACTTTGATTGCTTCACAAGAATGGAGTGATGATGAAATTTATCATAGAAATCCAAACACGGAGAACAAGGATGCTGAATAAGTAAACAATGTCTAAAAAAACATTAGAGCTCGCAATTAATTCTAACCGAATTTTGTGAGCTTTTTTTTAATCAAGTTGTTTTGTTAAACAAAGGCAAGTGTTGAACTTATGCTAAAAGGGAAAAAAGTTTTATTAGGTATTACGGCAAGTATTTCGGCGTATAAAATAAATTACTTAGTACGTCATTTGGTACAAGCTCATGCGGAGGTGAAAGTAATCACGACTCCGGCGGCCAAGGAATTCGTGTCGCCACTCACATTGTCAACTTTGAGCAAACACCCTGTTTTATCAAGCTTTACAAATGATGCCACTAATGATATATGGAATAATCACGTCGAACTAGGAGAGTGGGCTGATTTATTTATTATAGCTCCTGCCTCAGCAAATACTATTGCAAAAATGGCTCATGGTTTATGTGACAATTTACTTTTAGCAGTTTATTTGTCAGCAAGATGTCCAGTTTGGTTTGCTCCCGCGATGGATTTAGACATGTACAAGCATGAGAGCACGCAATCAAACATCACCATTTTATCAGAAAGAGGGGATCGTTTAATCCCCCCTGGAAAAGGTGAGTTAGCAAGTGGTTTGTCAGGCGAGGGCAGGCTAGAGGAACCCGAAAATATTTTTGATCAAACGGTGTGTTTTTTCAAAAAAAAAAAAGATTTAATCGGCTTAAAGGCACTAGTGACTGCGGGGCCTACTTATGAGTTCATTGACCCTGTTCGTTTTATAGGAAATCCATCCAGTGGAAAAATGGGTATAAGTATTGCCGAAGAACTTGCTAGAAGAGGGGCAGAGGTTACATTAGTTTGCGGTCCGAGTTCGGAGTCTGTTATTGAAAGTAGCATCAAGAGGATTGATGTAACGAGTGCCAGTGAGATGTTCGAAGCGAGTAAAGCCTATGCAGGAGTGGTTGATATTGCATGTATGACTGCAGCAGTGGCAGATTACACAGCAAAAGAAACACATGAGCACAAAGTAAAAAAGAAAGATGAAGAGTTGAGCATTGAGCTCAAAAGAACAGAAGACATTCTTAAGTATTTTGGGTTTCAAAAAAAGAGCAAACAATTACTGGTAGGCTTTGCCATGGAAACACAAAATGAATTGGAAAATGCCCAAGGAAAATTAAGTAATAAAAATGCTGATTTGATAGTTTTAAATTCGCTCAAGGACAAAGATGCAGGGTTTAAGCACGATACCAATAAGGTGATTTTTGTATCGAATTCAGCTGAGCCAAAGGCGTTTGAATTAAAAAGTAAAAGGGATATTGCTACAGATGTTGTAGACGAAATTATACGGTTGAAAAGATTAAAAAAATAAAATGAGAAGGATCATTAAGATAGTAAAAGGATTTACGGGAGTTGACAGAACGGTAATGTTTGGGTCTTTTATGCTGTTGTCACTGGCTGTTTCTTCACAGGAAATCAATTGCGTGGTGACGGTTAATCATCAGAAAGTTCAAAGTACTGATAAATCTATTTTTGAAAGTTTAGAATCTGGTATTACTGAATTTGTAAATACCAAAAGATGGACGGGCGACCAATATAAAATGGAAGAAAGAATAGCGTGCAAATTTTTGATAATAATCGACTCCAGGAGTGACAATAGTTTTGGAGCAACAATCCAGGTAACTGCTTCGAGACCAGTTTTTGGGACGAATTACAAGACTACAATGTTCAACATTATCGACAACGATTTGAAATTTTCTTACAACGATCAGCAAGCGTTAAACTTTAATCCAGGTGAATATCAATCGGAATTGACTGCTGTGATTGCTTATTATGTTTACATCATATTAGGTGTTGATTATGACAGTTTTTCCAAGGAAGGAGGAAGAGATTATTATCAAAAAGCCTTTGACATAGTTTCTTTGGCTCAGACTTCTTCCTCAAGTACTAGTTGGAAACCCACAACAGACAACAACCGTTATACTTTAATAGAAAATTTAACGAACACTGTGTTTTCGCCATTTAGGGAGTGTTTATACCTGTACCACAGGAAAGGTTTGGACATGATGAAGGATAAGAAAAATGAAGGGTACGTTAACCTCATAAATGGCTTGACAAAGTTGGAAGCAATTCATAAAGTGAAGCCGTCGTCTTATTTGCTCAAAATATTCTTTTTAGGAAAGTACAGCGAAATTGTGTCCATGTACAAAACTAGATCGCAAAGTGAAAAAAAAAGGGTCGTGAAATTACTGCTTAAGTTGGATCCTGGGAACACCAAATATTACAATAAAATATTGGAGACTAAATAAGTCCTGTCATGTTTGATAAGCTTCATAAACAATTAGCTAAACGAAAAAGGGAAAACAGCTACAGAGAGTTGAAGCTGAGCGATAATTTGGTGGATTTTTGTTCAAATGATTATTTAGGAATTTCGCGGTTGCTTAATTTTGAAAACAAGGAACCTGTAGGTTCTACGGGTTCAAGGTTACTGCAAGGTAATTATTCGTTAATTGAAACATTGGAGCAAGAATTAGCATCTTTTCATGATGCTAATGAAGCGTTAGTGTACAATTCAGGCTATGTGGCTAACATTGGTTTATTTTCGTGCCTTCCTCAAAAAGACGATGTCATACTATACGATGAATACATCCATGCCTCAGTAAAAGATGGTATGCGTTTAAGCTTTGCTAAAAGTTATTCCTTTAAGCATAATGACTTACAAGATTTTGAAAAAAAGTTATTGAAGTTAAAAAAGGAAACTAAAGGGAATGTATATGTTACTGTGGAATCAGTGTACTCCATGGGAGGAGACAAAGCCCCCTTGAGAAAAATAACAGAATTAACCGAATATCACAGCTGTGTACTAGTAGTAGATGAGGCTCATGCTGTGGGAGTTTACGGAAAGAAAGGGGAAGGTTTAGTACAATATTTAGGTTTAGAAAATAAAGTAGCAATTAGAGTTGTTACTTTTGGTAAAGCGGTAGGTTGTCATGGCGCTGCGGTGCTTTGTTCAAATTTGATTAAAACATATTTAGTCAATTTTTCGCGGTCATTCATTTATTCCACAGCCCTCCCTCCAAGTACGGTAGCGGTAATACGGAAGGCTTATACTCAGATGAAAACCAGTAAACAAATTTTACTGTTACAGGAAAATATAAAGTACTTTAAGAAAGCCGCCGAAGCAGGTAATTTAAAGAGCTTAATGCCTAGCGATTCAGCTGTACAATGTGTGTTGGTGCCTGGAAACAGTGAAGCGAAAGCATGCAGTAACCTACTTCGTAAAAATGGTTTTGATGTCAGGGCTATTTTGTCTCCCACTGTTCCTGTTGGCATGCAGAGAGTGAGAATTTGTCTTCATGCGTTCAATAGAAAACAAGAAATTGATGGATTGTTCAGTGTTCTTTCTAAGTTTAAATAAAAACAAAGTATAAAAATATAAGTCAAAGAAAATATAAAATTATAATATTTGTAAAAATATATTATAGTGAAGTTTTCATTTGTCCTGTGGGTTGTTTTTTCTTGTCAATTATTGGGAGCAAGTAATTCCTTGTTATTGCCATCCCTATTCCAAGGTTCCCCTTTGTTTTCAAATATTAATTTTGCTCAACAATCCAAAAAACCATTTAGGTTCCAATTGTTGTATGAAAATCGATTTTTACTTAAAGACGTTTCTCCAAAATCCATCTGCCTTGAAAAATCATTTGCAAAACACCAGTGGAGCATAAGTTTTTTTGATTGGGGAAGTAAGTATTACAAAGAAAGGATAGGGCGGTTAAATTATTCTATGCAAATAAGTTCCCGAATGTCAGTGGGAATTAACGCTGCAGTACAAACCAAAAAGCGTTTTAAATCAAAGCTGTCTGTGCAGCTACTTCCAGCGCTGGGAATTCAATATAAAATTTTAGAAAACAGTAAGTTTTTTAGCAGTTTTCAATTGGGTAAAACCGAGTTGTTGATTTTTAAGGCTTATTTAGGTTTTTCACATGAGTTTGCACCTTCGTACCAGGTGTATGGATTGATCAAATTTTCTGAGGAAGAAAAGGCTTTTTTGTCGGTTGGTGTCCGGCATGAAAGAGAGTCTGGAAACGAGTTCGTTTTGCAGTTGAATAGTAAAAATTACCCATTGTCAATTGCTTACCAACTAGTTTGGAGGCAGTTTTCTTTCAGGATGTCCATGTATTATCACTTCCAATTAGGCATGTCAAATCATGTAGGATTGGGTTATCAAAGCATGGAATGAAAAGGTTATGCATTGTGTTGGTTTTTGCTTTTAAGCTTAGTTGCGCACAAAATAATCAAGTAGAACAAGCATTGTTTTTTTTAATGGAACGTCATGAGGCAAACATTGGTAGGGAGGATACTGAAGTTCCTGATGGTGTAACGTTGTTTGAGGACTTTGAATCTCGTTTACAAGTATACTTTAATGATCCTTTAAAAATAAACACTTGCACTCTTTTACAATTACTTGATTTTCCATTGTTTAACAAGCAACAAGTATTTCATGTCGTCAGTTACAGAAGACGTTACGGAGACTTCAGGTCTTTAAAGGAAATGAGTTTATTACCTCAATTTTCAGTTGAATTACTAAAGGTTTTGGCTCCGTTTCTTGAGTTTTCAGGAGGAATTAAAACAGTAAATAAAAGGACCAAAGTACGTTTGCTAGGGACTTGTAAATATTTATTCGGTAAAGATATTTCTTCTATTGATTATCTCGGAAGCAACGTTTATCAAGCATTTAAACTTGAAGTATTGGATGTGTTTCCGAGGTACTCATTTGCCATGAATGCTGAAAAAGACAGAGGTGAGGTGTGGTATCATTCTTCTACAGGAATTGAGCATGCCAATTTTTATTTAAGTTATAAAAAGGAAACGTCGACCCTGAATCGATTAGTACTTGGTACTTACAAAGTTAGTTTTGGGCAAGGTTTGGTTTTGCACAGTGGATATAACAGTTACAAAAGTCGTTTTTTGCACAGTGGAGGGTCGTTCAATAAAGTGAAAATTAAGCCACAAAGTTCCAACCAAGAATCGTCTTATTTGAAAGGAGTAGCTGGGGTGTTAACGTACGGTAATTTTGAGTTGTCCATTCTCGCCTCTATGAACAAGATGGACGCTACAGTTTATAAAGACAGTTTGGGCGAGTTCTTTAGTAGTGTCGGTACTTCGGGGATGCACAGTGATGAATCTTCGATAAGTAAAAAGGACAAGGTTGCTGTAAATGAACTAGGTTTTTCAGCTGAGTATATGAAAGACAAAGTTAATGTTTCCTGGAATCATTTATATGCTGTTTTAAGCATGCCCTTCAGGCGAAACACTAATTATTACAACAGTGAATATTTAACCGGGAGTGAGTTTTATACACAATCCTTAGATTTTAATTATTTATGGGGACAGGTTCATTTTTTTGGAGAAATTGCTATGGACAAAGAGCTTGATTTTGCCGTGCTTACTGGGGTTTCTGGAACCATTGCTGAATTATTTAATTACAATGTTTTGTACCGTAATTATGGTAAATCTTTTCAATCTTTCAAGGGGCAATCGTATCAGCAAAATGGACAGTTGAGGAATGAAAAGGGGCTTGTTGGACAAGTAGATGGGAGGTTTGGAGCAGGTTTTTCGTATCATGGATTTTATGATGTTTACTTGTTTCCGGAAATGAGTTACGGAAAAAGGTTTTCAGCAATAGGAAAGGAGCAAGCTTTAAGAATATCATATAAAAATGAAAATGGATTTGAATGTTATGCGAAAGTAAAATCCAAGGCTGGGCAAAGGAACATAGCGCAAGGCAATACGTATCAGCAAAAGGACGAAAAAAGAAGTTCATTTCGGTTTAATTATCGTCTCCATGTGAATGAGTCCTTTAGGGTGGGAGGGCAGTTCGAATATTCGTATTATTCTAGTGATACTTCCAATAGTACTGGGGTTTTAATATTTCAAGAACTAAAACATACCGTGCGTAATTTCACATATGGTCCACGAATTACTGTGTTTTCAATAGACGATTACAATGCAAGGATTTACGTTTATGAGCCAAGTCTAAAATACAGCAGTCCTTTTTTATTTTTCAAAGACATTGGGTTTAGTCTTTCGGCAAAAATAAAATATCAAATTGATAAACATTTTTGCTTGTCAGCTAAGTTGTATTCCACATTTTTACAAAGTAGAGAATTGGTTGCTCTACGATTTACCAAGAAATCGGGGGTTAACATTCAATGTTACATCAAATTTTAGTGTTCGGGAATCAAATGGTTGGATTCTGGTAGTAACTTCTCTCCTCTCAACTCGCATTAATGATGGTATTTTTCTCCTTTAATAATACTAAAAGCTCTGTAGAGTTGCTCTAAAAATATAATCCTCACCATTTGGTGAGTAAAAGTCATTTTAGAAAGAGCAATTTTTTCATTTGCTCTTTGGTATATTGCTTCCGAAAAACCAAAAGCTCCACCAATTATAAAATATATTTCTTGACCTCCTCCGACCATTTTTTTATTGATGTAAGACGCGAATTCTCTTGAGCTGTGGTTTCTGCCTTTTTCGTCAAGTAAAATGACTTGACTGTTTTGTTTGATTTTTTTTAAAATCAATTTACCTTCTTCTTCTTTGAGCTTTTCTTTCGAAAACTTGTTGCTGTTTTTCAAAGCAGGATATTCTAAATATTCAAAGCTGTTATAATGGTTGAGTTTTTTAGTGTAAAACTCAATGAATTTAACATATTCGGATTCTTTTGTTTTGCCAATCGAAATGCATGTGATGTTCATTTGGTAAATTTATGGTTAAATTGCTAAAAAATTGATTCGGTGGAAAAAAGTATCGAGTATTCTGTTGTTATACGGTTGCTGATTAGTGCTCTATTTGCACTGGTTTTTGTGGTGCTGGACACTCCTTTACCCTTACAAGGACCCTTGCTTTTTCTGATGTCCTTTGTCACTATTTACATTTTTTGGGAATTTCACTACAAGGCCCTGAAGCTTTGTTATCAAAAAGTAGAAATTCAAAAAACAGTATTTCAAGCAGTGTTTTTGGTAGCTGTTTCGGTGATGGTGTTTTTTTTAGTATTATCAACTATCAATGTGATGTTTGAAGTTTACGCACATCAAAAATCTTTGTTTTTGTTGTTTTTGATAGTCAGTATTATTACAGTATTTCATGTGTTGTTGATGTCTGTACGACAGCTATTTTATCATAAGCATCAACAGTTTAAAGGAAAGAGTTTGGTTTTGGAGGAGAAATACAAATCGATTAAATCGAAAACAATTTTACACTTCCTGCAAAATTCGCTGCAAGCAACTCAAAAACTGATTACCCTTGAGCCAGAAAAAGCTGACCTTCAAATTGAAGCTTTGACTACCATGTTAAGGTCTTTGCTTCAGAGTAGGGACAGGGATTATATTTCCCTCAAGGAAGAATCTGATTTAGTGAAAGAGTTTGTAAAACTGCTTGAATTACAAGGTAACGTGAAAATTATTTTTTCAATTGAAGATGAGCCTGAACACCAAGATTATCAAATTCCACCTTTCGTGTTGATCTTGATTTTTGACAACATTTTTTTGAACAGGAGTTTTATACCTTTCGCTGAGCTCCAGGTTTATGTCGAAAACGGAATTTACTTGGTTGCAAAATACAGGCAATTGCGTAAAGGGTCATTTTTGCAAAAACAAGAAGAATTACTTAAGAACTTAAAGCAACGTTATTCTTTTACGAAACAGGATACAAACGTGGTAATGATTTCCACACAAACTCATACTTACATTAAAGTGCCTTTACTCAAGCCTGAGTAATGTTGTAATTGTATTAAGTTTTTCACCAAAATTCTATTTGTCCATTTTTATATTGTGCCCCATTTTATTTTTTTTAGTGGTTAAATAAAAATCGTTGTGTTCGTTTGACTCGATTTCAATTGCGATATTTTTCACGATTTCCAATCCGTACCCAATCAGTCCGGCTCGTTTTGTAGGGTTGTTGGTCATTAGTTTCATTTTTGAAACTTTAAGGTCTCGCAAGATTTGTGCACCCACACCATAGTCACGTTCGTCAGGTTTAAAACCCAGTTCAATGTTTGCTTCCACGGTGTCTTTCCCTTCTTCTTGAAGTTTGTATGTTTTCAACTTGTTAAGTAAACCAATTCCTCGTCCTTCTTGATTCATGTACAATACAACTCCTGCACCTTCTTTTTCAATCATCTCCATTGCAGTGTGTAGTTGTGCACCACAATCGCAACGACAGGATCCAAAAACGTCTCCTGTTAAACAACTTGAATGAACCCTAACCAAAACAGGATCTCCATCTTCCCAATCTCCTTTGACAAGGGCTAAGTGTTCTTCTCCAGTAGTAATTTGGGTGTAAGCTGTAAGTTTAAAAGTCCCCCATTCGGTTGGCATTTCCACTGTTATATTTTTTTCGATCAAAGATTCATGATTTAGTCGGTAAACAATTAAATCTTTGATGGTGATCATTTTAAGATCGAATTTTTCAGCAATCAAGGCTAAATCGGGAACCCTTGCCATTGATCCATCTTCGTTCATGATTTCCACTATTACACCTGCAGGTTCAAATCCAGCAAGTCGCGCCAAATCAATCGCGGCTTCTGTGTGTCCAGTCCGTCTTAAGACTCCTCCCTTTTTTGCCATCAAAGGGAAAATATGCCCTGGTTTGCCAAAAACATTCGGATTAATGTCTTTGTCTATTAATGCTAATATTGTTCTTGCTCGATCTCCAGCTGAAATCCCCGTAGTGCATCCATGTTCTAATAGGTCAACTGAAACTGTGAAAGGAGTTTCGTGTAAAGCTGTGTTTTCAGGGACCATTAAATTTAACCCTAGTTCTTTACATCTGCTTTCTAATAGTGGAGCACAAATTAATCCCCTTCCATGAGTTGCCATGAAATTTATTATCTCAGGAGTAATGCTTTCAGCTGCACAAACAAAGTCACCTTCGTTTTCTCTATCTTCGTCATCGACTACTATCACTACCTTTCCGGATTTGATGTCTTCAATGGCTTCTTCTATCGAGTTTAATTTTATGGACATGGTAAGTTTTTTTGCAAAGGTACTTAAAAGTGGCCAGTCTTGTGCCTAAACTACTAGGTTATTCAAAATTATAACTCACTGTTTATGGTTGTCTTAGCAGTTTATTTACGCTAGAAGTCAGTTAATAATATTTTATGCAGAATATTCAGATTTAAATACCGATATTTGCAGCCCAATTAAAATAGGTATTTATAAACAGGCTACGGGATAGTCAAAATTTAAACAAAGATGGCAACTAAAATCAGGTTACAAAGAAGAGGAAGAAAAAGAAATGCAATTTACCACATAGTTGCAATTGATTCTAGATCAAAAAGAGACGGAAGATGCATAGAAAGGTTAGGTCAATACAATCCTAATGTTCACCCTGCAGCAGTTGAATTAGATTTTGAGAGAGCTTTACACTGGGTGAAAGTTGGAGCAGAAATGTCAGACACAGCAAAAACAATTTTATCAAAAGAAGGTGTGTTGCTTAAAAATCACTTGGATGGAGGAGTTACTAAAGGAGCTTTCAAACAAGATGCAGCAGATAAGAAATTTGCAGCTTGGATAAATGACAAAGAATCAGGTGCTGATAAGGAAGCTAAAGCAATTGCTGATAAGGCAGGTGCAGAAGCTAAAAAATTACTTGAATCAGAAACTAAAATTAAGGAGGATAGAGCTGCAGCAATTGTAGCTAAGAATTCACAATTAGCAGAAGAAGCGGCTGCAGCCGCTGCACCTGTAGTTGAAGAAATAGTGGAAGAAGCTCCGGCAGAGGTTGAGGCCGAAGTAGCTCCAGAGCCTGCAGTGGAAGAAGCTCCGAAAGTTGAAGAAAAAGAAGAGGTTGCAGCACCAGTTGAAGAAGTTAAAGTTGAAGAGAAAAAGGAAGAGGCTAAAGAAGAAAAAAAGGAAGATAAGAAGGAGGAAGAGAAGCCTGCTGAGTAAATATATACCACATATAAAAAAAGCCTTACACATTGTGTAAGGCTTTTTTTATGCGCTGAATTTTAAATGGGCGGGTTAGGTAGAGCGTACTTATTGTTATTTTAAAATTACCAACTTCTCTATTTGTTCTGCTTTTGTTCCATTTTCAGCAGACACTTTAATTCGGTATAAGTACACTCCTCGACCAATCGGATCTCCATAATCGTCTTTTCCGTCCCAGCTAATTGGACCCACTAGTTTTTTGTCGGCATCAATACTTGCAAAAATGGTTTTAATGATTTTTCCAGTAATAGTATATACCTGAATAAGCACTTCTATGTTGCTGTGCGTCACTTGGTTTTGTTCAAAATAAAATCCAGTGTTTGTTGTGAATGGATTCGGATAATTTAGTACATGCTCTAAGGCAAGGGTAGCATCTTCTTCAATGATGAATTCTGTGTAAAATTTACTGCTGTTGTTGTGGTTGTCAGAGGCTTTAAATTCTAAAGTGTGGCTTCCTTTTGTAATGTCTGAAAGCTGGTATGTTATTGATCCTGTTTTATATGTGTTGAGGTCAGTTTGATATTGCTCATTCAACATGTATTCAGTATCAAGGGACTTATTAAGGGTAAGTAAAAGGTTGTTCTCGATGTTGTTTGAGGTAATGTTTATCCCGCTTTCATCTGAAAGTTTCGCAATAAAATAGGGGGTAGAAGGAACGCGGTCACCAAAAGAGAAGTTAGAGTCGTTTAAGTATACTTGAATTTCGGGACCTGCATTGTCTTCGGGAGCATTTTCGTCTACACCACCTAGCAAGTACTTTTTATCAGAGCCTTTTGCATCATTGTTTGAGCTGATTGCAAACAAGCTTATTTTACTGTAGTCAAAATTCGACAAGATGTTTTTCGGGATAATGATGTCTGAACTGAAAATTCCATTTTTAACTTCGCCTATGGTTTTAAATAGCAACGATGACCGGGTAACATATTTAAATGGATTTCCCGTTTCTTCCCCGTCTAAAGTTGTTTTCTGAATTTTCTTGTCAAATATTTTAATTTCAACTGTGCCGTTAAAACTAGTTTGTTTGACTCCAGCGCTGTTCTCGACATGCCCATGGATTGTCGCTTGGGTTAGTGCTTTTAAAGTGTCTACAGTTTGACTATCCCAAGCGACAATGCTATCTAAGAGTATTGTTTTCTTTGGGATAGCCAATCTAAGAGCTGGGTCACCAAGTAAAGTGAAGTTTCTGTCATTGGTACCTGCATTGTTCTTGATTTTTGTTTTTCTGAACAGGTCTCCAATTCTAATCGTTTCGTTGTTTTGTTCTTCGATAAGGACGTTGTAAAAATTTTTGTTGAGGTTGAAATTTGGAATTGAAAAAACCAGTCTGACTGTTGTAAACAAGGCAATCGCGCCGCCGTCTTTTTGAAGAAACATGTATTCTCCAGCACTTTTTCGAGCAGGATCATCAAATCGACTAAATTCACATGTAGCAGTCATCAGCAAGGGTAACGTTGTCTTGTTTTTAAATTTAAGGATATCTTGGACGTTTAAAAATCGTTCAGACCCCCAGCCATATTCTCCCCCATGTCCTGTGTAATTAACAAGTAGTGCGCCGTTAGATATTTTATTATGGATAGCCCTGTTGACATCTTTCACAGTTGTTCCAGAAACAGGTTTTTCTTTTACAAATGCATCGATGTATATTTTTGAAATATTGAAACTCTCTAGACTGGTGTCTACAATCGTCGCCAAAATTTCGGCTTGCCTCATGTGTTCGTTAACATCTCCATCATCGGCAATAAATAGTATGTTGTTTTGCCAAGAGCCTCTAGAGGAAAAAGGATCGCCATTGTCTTGAGTTGAATTGTATTGGTCGTAATACTGTGTGATTTTATCAACTGCTATTTTTGCTTCATCCAATGTTTTTACTGGGAACCTACCAACACTGATGTCCAATTGGTCAGAACTATTGAAATTTCCTTCGTGGTCATCGAGCACGCCATAAAAATCATCCGTGATGTAGGAGGCAGTCAATTTAATAGAGTTTTCAGACTGGTAGGTAGGAATGAAGTCCTTGTTGTTGTCAAGTCTGTTTTTGGGGTCGTAAGATCCACTTCCAAACAAGAGCACATACTTGAGGCTGTCTCCTGAATCAGGATGGTCATACAAGTACTTTATAAAGTCTCTGATGGCTCCTGCTTCTTTCCTTCCACTGCTTTTATGATTGTAAATGTGTTCCGCATTCACCACCCTGGTTTTAAGGTTTTCTTTGGTGCTGTGAAAATCAGCTAGTCGTTGAGCTTCGGCTAAAAATAATGGGTGACTTACTATGAGCATTTCTGGGATGTCCTTGTAGTTTAATTCTTGGGCTTCTAATGCTTGAATAAAAACAGGTAAATGGCACTGACTAGGAGTGAAGGCAATAAAATTATCCGAAGAGTTTGAATTGGCCTTAAACGAGTAAGAACTACCCGTGTTAGAGGTCGAGATTTGGCTGACTTCATTGTAATCGCTCACATCCCAGAGTATAGTATTGGAGTAACTAGCGGTGAAGGTATGTTCGTAAACACCGGGAGTGGACATCGCTTCCATGTTAAAAAGCTGGATATGCTCTTCTGAAGACAATTCCAAAGGGTCATTGTAGTTCAAAGTAAAGTAGTCAAGCCATCCCAGAGCAGCAGCATCGGAGTTGTGATAAAAGAACTCTATCGTGTTTGTTTCATTTGAACTAGTAAAAATGATTGTATCATTTGTAAATTTCACGTAATCGTTGTAGTATATGCTACTTACAATAGGTATGTTCATTTTACTTAATGTATCTCCGTTAACAATGACGCTAATCACGTTATCATTAAATTTTGTGCTTCGAGCACACGTGTTTACTTTCAATGTTAAGTTTCCATTTGAAGGAGATTTAACTGTGAATTTTAACGGGTTCTGTGTTTGGAAGTCCTCACCTACCCATGTTCGTCCACTTTTTATGAAGTTTGTCCAGTTGTTTTCATGATGGTAATATTGGTCATGTGAACTCAGTGTTTTAAGAGCTGATAAGGAAGAGTTATCGATAGTATTTATTCTTTTAGGAGTGCTTGTGTTGACTGTGAGAAAAACGAAATTACTATCTGCATAATATTGAGATGTGTTTATTAAAAGTTGTTTTGTCCTGTCAAAATGGGGTAAATCACCCGCTTCACCATAAAACATTAAATAATCACCTGGCTCAAAAAGATCATCATCACCGTCAACCACTTGAACGTTCATTTCCTTTAAAGAACCATGTCTCTCTTCGCTATTTAGGAAAGGAAGCATACTGGATTCATTACCGTACAGTTTAATATCGTCAGAATTCACAACTCCTGAAATTATACCCTGTTCAATCATGACTTCGTACGGTATTTTTTGCGGACCTGTTTTGACGATGCTAAATTTAAACCACTTTCCTTCGTCCATTTTTACTCCAGATTCTGTTGCTGTAGTTTTTCTAAAGTTTGATGAATTAAGCTTGTTTCTGGACTTAACTAAGTCAAAATGAACGCTTGTTATTTTTTTTAGTTTGCCATTAATTTTCAACAGGGCAGGAAATTTCACGGATGCATAATGTTTGTCCCCTGCTTTAGCAAATGCAACATTGAAAATTAATTTATCTTGAATTTTTGTGATATTTTTTGCCGCGATCACTTCCTTTTTTGTCAGCGAGGAGCTTGTGTACGATGTGTTTACGGTTTTTAAATTTTGCTCATTTGGTCCAATTGGAATTAAACAAGAATAACTTGGTACATTGCCATTTTCGTAATCAACAAAACCATTCGAAAGGGAAAGACCAATTTCAGGGTTACTTGCTTCTGAATGTGTATCGATTGAATTCCAAACTAGCTCATACTTATACTGTTGAGCAACCATTGTCCCTCCGAACACAAAGCTTAGTAATATTGCAAAGAGGTAGTTTTTCATTTAAACTTTGAAATTAATCAATTTATAGATAAATTAGAGGCGCCGGTTGTTACTTTTTGTATAAGTTCTAGTTATGTACATAGTAATTAACGTTTTTTGGCGTATTTAGTATTTTTAAGAAAATAATATTTATAATTGCAAGGCAGAATATCTTTAATGATGAGGAAAAAGATACTACTAGTTACCGTAATGTGTACCGTTTTAGGTGTTTTTTTAAACAATGGTTTAAAAGCGCAGGATCCACTATTTACCCAGTTTTATGCTAACCCTTTATATCTGAATCCAGCGTTTGCTGGGAGTCACAGGTGTCCAAGGATTATAATGAACCACAGGAATCAATGGCCGGCAATTCAAGGTACATACGTCACGAACAGTTTTTCGTATGACCAACACATTAGTGCAATTGCAGGTGGATTAGGTGTGTTAGTGACACGAGATGATGCGGGTGCGGGAACCCTTACTAGTACAACTGCTAGTTTAATTTATTCTTACTTTTTGCCAGTAACCAAGTCTTTTTCAATTAAAGCGGGAATGCAGGTAAGTTATTTTCAGAAAGTATTAGACTGGAGCAAATTAACGTTTGGGGATCAAATTGATCAACAATTAGGTTTTATAAAAGTAACTGGTGAGGACAGGAAAGGACAGCAGAATGTGCAGTATTTGGATTTTTCAGCTGGGATTTTAGGTTACAGCAAGTCATTTTATATTGGAGCTGCCGCTCACCATTTAACTAAGCCTAATGAAGGTTTTATTGCACCAGGCGCGTCTTTATTGCCAATGAAAATCACCGCTCATGCCGGTGCTATTATAGCTACGGGGGGAAGCCGAGGTAGGACTGGACACAGAAGGAGAAGAAGAAACAAAAATGCTTTACCTGAAAGTTCAATATCGCCTAATGTACTGTATAGAAAACAAAGAGATTTTCAAGAACTGTTTTTAGGATTGTATGTTACTAAAGGGCCTATAGTTGGAGGGTTGTGGTATAGGAATGCTGATGCATTTATTGCCTTAATAGGATTACAGTTTCAGAACTTCAGGTTTGGATACAGTTACGATGTAACCATTTCAAAATTAGCTGCAAACTCTGCAGGTTCACACGAAGTTAGTGCGGCAATCTTATTTGATTGTCGTCCTCCAAGAAAGAAATTTACACCGGTATCATGTCCTTCTTTCTAACAATTGAATATTTAAAGTCAACATTATGAAAAGTACATTAATTCACAGCATTAAAAAAAGCGCATCCTTATTGGGTAGTTTAGCTATCATAATATTTGTATCTAGTTGCTCAAGGGAAATTTCAAATACAACAGGTTGGAATATTAACGACCCCCGAAATGGTGGTTTTGAGGTTCAGCCTTCCTTAGAGCAAGAAACAGGGCCAGGGTTAATATTAATTGAAGGTGGACGTTTCACAATGGGTAGTATAGAAGCAGATGTGATGCATACTTGGAATAACATTCCAAGGACAGAAACAGTGTCTTCTTTTTACATGGACGAAACAGAAATTAGGAATGTTGATTGGAGGGAATATGTTTACTGGTTAACAAGAGTTTTTGGAGCTGATTATCCTGAGGTTTATATTAATGCACTTCCTGACACCTTAGCTTGGAGAAATGAATTAGGTTATAATGATGATTATATTGAATTGTATTATAGGCACCCAGCATACAGTCATTATCCAGTTGTAGGGGTTAACTGGTTACAGGCTACTGATTTTTGTGTTTGGAGAACCGACAGAGTAAATGAAATGATACTGATCAGAGAAGGTTTACTAAGAATCAATCCGGAACAAGTAAATGAAGACAATTTTAATTACGATGCTTATTTATTAGACCAGTACGAAGGAATGGTGAAAGATTTAATGTACGATCTAAATCCAAACTCTTCTGGTGATAGGAAAGTAAGGGTTGAGGATGGTATATTTTTACCTAGGTATAGGCTTCCTACAGAAGCAGAGTGGGAATTTGCTGCAATGGGATTAATTGGAAATACAGTTGATGAAAGAATTGTTGATAGGAGAATATACCCATGGAATGGTCACTGGGTTAGAAACAAAGACGATACTTGGCAAGGTGAATTTATGGCTAACGTCATGAGAGGGAAGGGTGACATGATGGGTGTTGCTAGTAAATTGAATGATGGAGCTGACATTACTGCTCCTGTGCGATCGTACTGGCCAAATGACTATGGCTTGTACCAAATGGCTGGAAATGTAAGTGAATGGGTAATGGATGTATTCAGACCATTTACTTTAGAGGACGGAAATGAGTTCAGATCTTTTAGGGGTAATGTATTTGATACGTATCAAAAGGATGATGATGGATATTACGTTGATAAGGATTCTATTGGACGTATGGTGAAAAGACCAGTAACTGTAAAGAATGATGAGGATGATTTAGTAAATAAAAGAAATTACAAAAGATCCGATAATATCAGCTTTTTAGATGGGGATTTTAGTTCTTCGATACATTTTAGAAGCGAGGCATTTAAAGAAAAGAGCAAAGTCAATGAATTAATGTACGAAACAGCAAAGCGCACATTACTTTCGGACAGGTCGAGAGTATACAAGGGTGGTAGTTGGAGAGACAGGGTTTTTTGGCAAACA
>JBLIAZ010000005.1:0-30306 GCA_047631875.1 Saprospiraceae bacterium | reverse complement strand
ACGCTCAAGAAAGCAAAATTTATAAGGATTACAGGAGCTGGCATGAGGGAAAGTCATCCTCACGACGTGGTAATTACCAGGGAAGCTCCAAATTATAGTAGATAGTTTTAACTGTTAAAGAAAAAATAAAGGATGAAAAAAATATTGTTTTTATTATTGGTGATAAATTCTTCGGTGAACGCTGGGGATGTAAAAGGTTTAGACTTACCTAGTGAATTAGGTAGTAAGTGGCTTTTGGAACTTGAGGGAGATACAGTATCTGCAGGTGAGTTCTGGAAAGTATTCAATAAGAACAATTTCAAACAGGAATTACCATCAAAAGACGCTTTGACGGAATACTTCGATTTGTACCAAAAATTTAAACTAAAGGTAAAAGAGGCAGAGGTAAAAGGGTTGGATACAACATCAAAATTTAAGACGGAAATCTTGGGGTATCAACAACAATTAGCAAAATCATATTTGACGGATAAGTCAGTGACTGAGGATTTAATTAAGGAAGCTTACGACAGAAGCAAGTGGGAATTAAGAGCTAGTCATATTTTGATTAATATCAAGTACCATGCATTGCCTTCTGATACCTTAAAAGCTTATAGTAAAGCAAAGGCTGTCCTGGCCATGGCTGAAACAGGAGTGAATTTTGACTCTTTAGCAGTAGTGTATTCTGAGGATCCTAGTGCAAAAAGTAACAAAGGAGATTTAGGCTACTTCTCGACATTCAGAATGGTTTATTCTTTTGAAACAGGAGCGTTTAATACGAAAGTTGGGGGTGTTTCAAAGTTAGTCAGGACTCGATTTGGCTATCACATTATTAAAGTGAAAGAAAGACGAGAAACCGTTGGGAGTATCAGGGTGTCGCACATTATGATGGTACTTAATGATAAAATGACTGTAGAGCAAAAAGCGCTAAAAGCTTCTAAAATTCAGGAAGTATATGAACAGCTGGAAGGAGGTGCTGCATTTGACATGCTTGCAAGAAAGTATTCTGAGCACTACAGTTCTGCTGAAAAGGGAGGAGTCATGCCTTGGTTCAGTTCAAATCAGTATGATGTGAAATTTGAAAATGCAGCGTATGATATCAAAATTAATGGTGAATACTCCAAGCCAATTAGAACTGATTATGGCTGGCACATCATCAAACGACTCGATAGGAAGGAGCGTGAAAGTTTCAAAAAAATGGAACTTGAGATAAGGAAAAAAGTAGCTCGAAGTGACCGGGCATCAAAAAGCAAGGAAGCTGTGTTGGCTAGAATTAAAAGTGAGTACAATTTTAAAGAGAAATCCAAAAGAAAGTATTTGAATTGGTTTTATGAGAATGGAGATTCAACATTGATTTCGGGGACATGGAAGGCTCCTGAAAAAGCAAAATTAAAAAAGAAGCTGTTTGTTTTTGCAAATAAAAAGTATCGACAAAAAGATTTTTACGCTTATTTGTTAAGTAAATTGAGGCCAAGAGGAGGAGGAGATCATCGTCAACTAATTAGCTTTCTATACAATTCGTGGGTGGAGGAATTATGCTTTGCACATGAAGAGGCAATGCTTCCTTTAAAAAACAAGGAGTACGTAAGTTTGTTAAAAGAGTACCGTGACGGTATAATTTTATTCGATTTAACCGATCAAAAAGTATGGTCAAAGGCTGTAGAGGATACCACAGGATTAAAATCGTTCTACGAAAAACACAAAAGCAAATGGATGTGGGGGCAAAGAGTAAAAGGGGAGTTGTACACTTGTTCAGAAGAAAAATTTGCAAAAGAGGTAGAAGTCTTGCTGAATAAAGGAGCCGATATGGTAGAGATTTTGGAAAAGGTGAACAAAGCTTCACAATTGAATATTAGGGTGGAGAATGTATTCAGCGATGTAGCTAAAAAACCTGCATTAAAAGGTTTTAAGTTTACAGAGGGTGTCAGTGCAATTAAGAAAGACAACGAGTCATACCTCATCTTAAAAACAAATGAGGTTTTTGATCCAATAGCTAAAGATTTGCTAATGGTAAAAGGGCTTGTTGCTGCTGATTATCAAGATCAATTGATGGAAGATTGGTTAAAGGAATTAGGTGAGAAATACAGACTCACGTACAACAAAGAAAGTGTGAAAGAGTTGATGAAGTATGTGGAGTAACACGTTTTTTATTGGTTTACTATTTTGCATTGGAGGTCTTACTTCTTGTGCAGAGCAGCAAGAAAATACGAGTGCATTAGTAGCTCAATTTGGAGAGAGTAAGTTGTATGTAGAGGACTTAATTGAACTGTTTGGGGAGGATGTTAAAACAAGTGATTTAGGTGTTAAAATATACGTTCATAATTGGATTAGGAATGAAGTTGTTTTACAAAATGGGTCGAAGGAATTGCTACCTGATGAAAAAGATTTTTCAAAGGAATTAAAGCAATACGAGAACTCTCTTCTCAGGTATAAAATTGAATCGAAGTACATAGATGAACACGTAGATACATCGGTTTCTACAAAGGACATGAAAGTATATTATGAATTGAACTCATCGAATTTTGAGTTAAAAGAAAATTACGTAAAAGTACGGATTCTGAAAATGAAGGGTGGTTTTTCCGAAGTCAAGAAAAGGAAAAAGATGATAAGTTATAAGGATTCGGCTGGTAAGGAGAATTATAATTTATGGGTAGAAAAGCATCACTTGTTCTCAATTGTTTATGACAGTTCATGGGTGAAATGGGATCATATGAAGGAAATAGTGCCTATTAAACCATACAGTGATGAGTATTTTTTAACCAATAACAGTTACAGAGAGTTATGGGCTGATGGAGATTTGTGGGTGATTAAATTAGTAGAGTATCAGTTGAAAGACAATAAATCACCTTTTGAAATGGTTGAGTCGAGAATTAAGAGTATTTTGATTAATAAACGGAAGATTGGCTTGGTAAAAAAAATGGAAAAAGAGTTATATAATAGTGCCATTAAAAGTGGAAAAATAAAGTTATACATCAATGAAAATTAAGTTTAATAGAAAAGTTATTGCATTAACTGTGGCCTTTGTTTCTTGTATTATGGCTGTGGGTACTGCTTCAGGTCAGGACAGTACAGATGTCGTTGTAAGCGAGTATACCGATAGTAATGAGGTGAATACAAGCACAGTGATTCAAGAGGAGCCTGTTCCTGAAAAACCAAGTTGGCCAATTCATCTTGATGGTGTGGTTGCGATAGTTGGTAACGCGGTGATACTAAAAAGTGATGTGGAAGTCATGCTCGAACAACTGAAAAGTCAAGGTGTTGATGCAGAACAAAGCAGTTTTTGTCATGTTTGGAATGAATTGCTTTTTCAGAAATTATTAGTGCATAGGGCGGATGTAGATAGTGTGGAGGTGACTGAAAAAGAGGTGGATGTAGAAATTAATCGTCGGTTAACTTATTTGTTGACTCAAATGGGAGGTTCAGAAGTAGAGTTTGAAAAATACTTCGATAAAACAGTGCTTGAATTCAAAAAGGAAGTGCGACCAGTCATCAAAGACAATTTAAAAGTGCAAAAAATGCAAGCCAGCATAGCTCAAGAAGTTGATATAAGTCCTTTCGAAGTACAAGAGTATTATGACAAAATACCAAAGGATTCTTTACCAATTATTCCAGAGCAATATAAAATTGCTCAAATTATAATTAACCCTGTTCCTAGTCAGTATGAAACGAAAAGGATTAGGAAACAAATTGATGAAATTAGAGAAGAAATCATCAAGGGAAAAGATTTTGGTTTGATGGCGCTGTTGCACTCTCAAGATCCTGGTAGTAAAGTGAAAAGAGGTGAGTTGGGATTTGTGAGTCGAAACCAATTGGTGCCTGCTTTTTCAGCAGCAGCATTTAAATTAAAAGAAGGGGAGGTTTCGGAAGTTGTAGAATCTGAGTTTGGTTTTCACATCATCAAATTAATTGAAAGGAAAGGAACGTTTGTTAATGTACGTCACATATTACTTTCTCCTAAAGTATACTCCACCGATATTGAGTTATGTAAAATGCGTGTGGATAGCATTTTAGCAGAGTTAAAAAAGGATGGAGCTAATTTTAACAAGATAGCCTCTGTAGTGTCTGATGATGCTCGTACCAAGGAAAATGGAGGGGTAATGATTAATTTCAAAAATGGGGATGATTACTTTACTGCCGAAGATTTAGATGAGAATTTATTTTTTGCTATACAAAAATTAGAAAAGGGAGAAACCTCCGCGGCAGAGTTGATTCAGATACAGGGAGGTAAAAATGCTTTTCGTTTAATTCATTTGATGGAAAAAATTGATTTTCATGTGGGAACAATCGAAACTGATTACGCTAAAATTAAAAAATCGGCGTTGGCTTTCAAAAAGAAGAAATCCATAGATAAGTGGGTTAGTGAAAACATAAAAGGAAGTTATTTAAAGTTACCAGAAGAATGTAAGCAATGTGATAATTTGAAGCTGTGGAACATTCAAGCTGTAAATCAATAATATAGAAAAGGAAAAAGGATGGAAAATTCACCAATCAGTGACGTGCAGGGCATCAATGAATTAGCTAAGAAAACAGCTGCCTTGAAATCTGAAATTTCCAAAGTAATTGTTGGTCAAGACAAAGTGGTAGACCAAATATTGACGGCTATTTTTTCTAACGGTCATGTATTACTAGTAGGTGTGCCCGGTCTTGCCAAAACCCTTCTTGTAAATACAATCAGTAAGGTTTTAGGCTTGTCATTTAATAGGATCCAATTTACTCCAGATTTAATGCCTGGGGATATCACAGGAAGTGAGATTTTAGGAGAGGATAGGAGTTTTAAATTTTTAAAAGGACCCGTATTTACAAATGTTCTTTTAGCTGACGAAATTAACAGGACACCTCCCAAAACACAGGCTGCCCTTTTGGAAAGTATGCAAGAACACAACGTGACAATTGCAGGTAAAAGTTATAAATTGCCGGAACCATTTTTCGTATTAGCTACTCAAAACCCAATTGAACAAGAAGGTACGTATCCTTTGCCAGAGGCGCAGTTGGATAGATTTATGTTTAATGTATGGGTTGATTATCCTTCAGTACAGGAAGAAATTCAACTGGTGCAAAGGACTACGGGTGGAGAAACGGCAAATGTGAATAAAGTATTAAAGGAGGGTGATATTACGTTTTTTCAAAATTTGATAAAAAAAATCCCTGTTCCTGAGCCTGTACTCGAGTACGCAGTCCGCTTGGTAGTTAGCACCAGAAAGGGAACAAAAAATTGTCATGAGTATACAGAAAAATATTTAAGTTGGGGAGCTGGTCCAAGAGCATCCCAGTATTTGATAATGGGAGCAAAAACTCATGCTGCATTAAACGGCAAGTACTCTGTGGACATTGAGGACGTTAAAGCTGTGGCACTTCCCGTGTTAAGGCATAGGTTGATATTGAATTATCATGCCGATGCTGAAAACTTAAAAATAGAGGATCTGATTTCTGCCCTGCTGTAAACTGAATTGCCTTTTCGATTGATCTTAGGGTCGTACTGGAGTTATCGAATAAGTGTCACCACTCCAGTCTTGGTGTAAACTTTCAACTTATTTTTGTACAAATCAACTACTGAATATCTGAGGAAGTAAATGTAAACACCAGAAGCGACCTTGTATCCATTATCAGTACCGTCCCATGGGTCATGTACATTTTTACCTTCGTAAATTATGCCTCCCCATCTATCGTAAATTATGAAAGTATATTCGTAAGTTTCGAGTGATTTAGGGCCGAAAGTATCGTTGATTCCATCATCGTTTGGAGAAAATGAGGAGGGGATAAACAGGTTATGAGAGCATTCATCTTTAATCTCAATTTGATGTCTAATGGTACAATTTTCCCCATTGGATAATACCACGGTATAGTGACCTTCTCTGTGTATATTAAATTTTTGCGCATGCTCAGATCGTTCGCCGTCTGACCATAGGTAAGACAGTGCTGAGTCAGCCATCAAGACTGCATTGTCATGAGCGACAAAACAAATAGTCGAGTCGGAAGGTAAAGTATTGACGGGAATACCTGTGTCAATAAATGTAATGGTATCTGTTGCAAAACATCCTTCGGGTGTGCTTAATTTTAAAATGTATTCTTGAGGCTGAGTAATCGTGATTTCTGATGAGGTTTCGCTATTTGACCAGTTGTAAACTAAATTAGTATGCTCATTGGTAAGTAAGTTTCGAATTATTTTTTCATCGCCAGTACAAAAAGAAGTATCAATACCTAAGTCTAATGCAATGGTATCAATTATCACAACTTGGGTAGTGTCAAATGAAAAACACGCTTCTCGTAAGGAAATGTTGTCAATTCCAAAGTCATTTCCTTCTCCTTCTGTACTTTGATTAACGATACAGATTTCAGCACTTGTATTTACACCTGAGTCCCATTTTTGGAAAAATTCTTGCCAGTTACATGGTGTGTTATTAGATTGAAATGATTGCCCGAGTAAATTTCCATTGATCGAAAACTGCATGATGGGTGGTGCTATCGCTAATACAGAAGTAATCCATGCGGAAAATGCGTAACTTTTATTTTGCTCCACATTTATTGTTTGACACCAAATGTTTTCATTCGGTACTACAGCTCCATCACATATTAACATTTTTCCTGTTCCTTGCTTGTCTCGGCAATCGCTCCAGCCTGCGTGAAAGAGACCGCTGTTGTCATCGATACAATACGCTCCTTGGGGCATATTTCCAGGAGTGCAGCTCGAATAGTAATCACTTGAAAATTCAACATTACCTTGCTCAAAATCACCGTTTTTTATTAATTCTTGTCCAAAAGCTACTTTGTTAACAACATAAAGCGTGGTGTTTTGAGCTATGTTTTGTGTGTGTGATGCACCTTTGCTAAGAATCCTATCTTGGGTATTCAGCCATTGTACATCGGTGGCACTTCCTGTAGCTGTGATGGTAACCAGTCCGGGTTCGCATATGTAAGTTACTGGTGGAACAACAATGTCACAACTTCCCTGAGAGAAACCAAGCGTCCCTACACAAAGTGCAAGAATAAAAGCGTAACATGTCTTGTAAGTAAATTTCACTGTCCTAAATATACCCATATACACTGCTGCCAAGCAAATATATAGGTAGGACAAGAACCGGACTAGAAAATGTATTTAGTTGTTCCCTTTTGCATGGTCAGCAAGAAATGTTGCAAGTCCACTGTCAGTTAACGGGTGTTTCAGTAGGCTTGTAATGACATTTAAGGGACAAGTGACAACGTCAGCTCCTATCTTAGCACATTCTAGCAAATGAGTCGTGTGTCGAACCGATGCTGCCAAAATTTCTGTAGGGAAATCAAAATTGTCAAAAATATCACGGATGTCTTCGATTAATCCTAAGCCATCATGAGAAATATCGTCTAATCTTCCAATGAATGGTGAAACATAACTTGCTCCAGCCTTGGCAGCTAACAAAGCTTGACCTGCTGAAAAAACAAGGGTGCAATTCGTTGCTATGCCTTTTTCAGAAAAATATTTTATTGCCTTAATTCCGTCTTTTATCACAGGAACTTTAACTACAATGTTTGGGTGAATTGCTGCTAATACCTCACCTTCTTTAATCATTGTCTCGTAATCAGTCGCAATTACTTCCGCACTGATGTCTCCGTCTACAATTTTACATATGTCAGCGTAATGCTTTAAAATGTTGTCATGTCCAACAATTCCCTCTTTAGCCATTAAGGAAGGGTTAGTCGTTACTCCGTCAAGAACTCCTAAGTCTTGAGCTTCTTTAATTTGTTCAAGATTTGCTGTGTCGATAAAAAACTTCATAGTGGTATATTTTTGACCAAAAGTAAGTGCACTTATCGTATCTATCAAAAAAAGAAATCAACAGTTGTTAGTAACACCCCTAAAGTTGAAGTTTATGTGTACATAAATGCACGGTCAATACTTGTTGAAGTACGTTTTAATAAGCAAGAGAAATGCCGCAAAAAGAGACGCTGGAACTAAAACACTCACTAAGATGTTGGCTTTTAATACTACGATAGCAGTGATTATAAATATTTGCAACAAGGAAAAGATTAACAATGAAAAAGAAATGACAGACAATTTAAAGTCAATGTCTTTGATGATTTTATCAAGTAGAACTGTGATTAAAATTGCAGGAAAAAAAATGATTTTTGAACTGATCGCTGCTACGTGAAATAAGGTACTATGCCATTTTTTTTTCGTTTTTGATGATGCTGCCTTTTGATTTAAATCGGCACCGTCAAAAATAACGAGTTCAGTCGTGCTAGAAATGGATTGTTGTAAAACCAAGTCGAAAAATGACTTTGATGATTCGTGATTTTCAAATTTTAACACATTCAAGCTCAATGTTTTTTCAATTTCATTCACTAAAAAGTTAATGGTCCGGGCAGGATTTTTTACGTAGGTATTTTTATACTGATTAAGTAATATTGGATCACAGTACTTTATCCAAACATCCGAATTTCCTTTAAAATGGTTTTGATAATTGATTGTAACTGGGATCACGTGTAAGTTTAATTCAAAATCATTTTCCATTTCAGCTTGAAAAGCCAAACGAGCTACTCCTTTTTTTAATTTTAACAACTGATACGAAGCTTTGCTTTCTCCCTCGGGGAAAATAAGAATTAGTTTTTTTTGTTGTAAATGTTCGATGCACTTAGAAAAAGTTAGTTTGTTAAACCCTGCCATGTTTCCTGTGCCGTCTTTTCCTCTGGAAATAGGAATCAGGTAGAGTGTTTTAAAGATCCAGTTGATGAACCTTCCCTTAAATACATCTGAACGAACGAGGAAGTATGTGTTTTTTTTAAATAAATGAGCAACTAAAGTAGCATCCAGTAGTGTGTTTTGATGATTTACTGCAAATATTACAGGCTGGTCTTTCGGAACATTTTCTATGCCTTCTATGTGAACCTTATTAAAAAATAAGGGAAAGTACATCCGTAAAATATGTTTGATTATAGTGTACAGCATCGGAAGTTATATATTAAGAACAAATTCAAGTTTAAAAAACATGTCGATAACCAATATTTTTAGTGAATTTATTGGGACTTTTGTACTATAAATAATTAAACTCCAAATATGTTTCATTCCTTAAAAGTAAGTAAATTAGTAAAAGAGACAGAAAGTGCTGTCAGTATTCTTTTTGAATTAAACGAAAGCCAAAAGGAGACTTTTCGTTTCAAAGCTGGGCAGTTTTTAACTTTGAAGCACGACATTGATGGCCAAGAGGTAAGACGGTCATATTCTTTGTGTTCATCGCCAAAGTCTGGAGAGTTGAAAGTTGCAATCAAAAAAATTGAAGGAGGTTTGTTTTCTAGTTTTGCTGTTGATGTACTAAAAGAAGGACAAGAGCTGGAAGTTGGTATACCGGCAGGGAAATTTACCATCGATTGCGAAAGTAAAAATGAAAGGAAATATGTTTTTGTTACTGCGGGTAGTGGAATCACTCCAAGTATCAGCATGATAAAAACAATCTTAGCCGAAGAACCATTAAGCATCGTTCATTTGCTGTATGGAAACAAAACGGAGGCTGAAACTATTTTTTTTAACGAAATAGAAAACTTAAAGCAAAGCTATGGAAGTAGGCTTAACGTCAAGTATTTTCTTAGCAAGGAAAACGGAGCGAATGAATTGACTACAGGAAGAATATCTTCGGATAAAATTAGTCAAGTGAAAAGTGAATGGGGAGGAATAAATGCGGTACATGGTTTTTATATCTGCGGACCGGGGGATCTTATTGATGAAATAAAAGAAACACTTGAAAAAGATGGTGTTTCAAAAGACAAGATTCATTTTGAGTTGTTTACCAGTAAGACTAATTCGGCAAAGGAATCTATTGCTGACGAAAGTTTTGAGGTTTCTCGGGTAACTGTATCAATTGACGAGGTGGATTACACGTTTGAAGTCAAGGCAGGAAAGGAAATATTAGCCGCGGGATTGGCCGCTGGAATTGACATACCTTACTCTTGTCAAGGAGGGGTTTGTGGGAGTTGTGAGTGCACCGTAACAAAAGGTAAAGTGGAGCTTAATCAAAACATGATATTGAGCGAAGAAGAAGTAGAAGAGGGGCAGACATTAGCTTGTCAGGCAGTTCCTAAAACAGCCGTAGTTGCACTTTCTTTTGAGTATTAAGCGTATTTTAATTAGCGTTGAGTTTGCTATTTTATTTTCGCAAGATTTGATAGAATAAGATTATTGAACTCTTCACCTATCCATTGTGTACTTCCTGTGTTATCAATGTAAAAAACACAAGGCATTTCAAAACCGGCATACTTTGTAAAAGTGTCAGTTGGAATTGTAACGTATTTGACGTCAGTTAACTTAGTTTCTAGGATAAATTTTTTCGCTTTTTCTTTGTTACTAGGTAGGACAACGCATGTTGGTGGGAGAGTGCCATTTTTATTGCTGACCCCAATTTTTATAGCGGCAATTTTACAAAACCCACAAGAAGTAGAGAAAAAAGGCATTAAAATGTTTTCGTAGTTATGAGAGTCAGCAATGATATTATTTGCTTGCTCAATACTAATTGTTTTGGTGTTCGATGCTGTTGAAAGCCAATCATCAAGGTATACTACTCTAATAAAAGAGATTGCTATTGTAGGTATAATCAAGACACCGTACACCCAAGTGTTTAATTTTTTGGAAGCTTTATTTTTTAGATAGATTATTTGAGTAATGATTAAAGTGGCAATAATAACCAATGAAAGAACATGGTGCTGGGGATGGATAAACAGTGCCGGGTAGTCGTTTTTTGTAAAAAAAAAGATGAAAGTATCTGAAATTACAAAGAAGGATACTATTAATAAAGAGGCTTTGATTACGAAGTTTTTAGCACCCAATAGTATAAGAAGAGCAAGGTAAATAATTGAGAATATTAATATTCGATAGATTATTTGACCATAAAACCAGTTTTCGATGTACAAACTTATAATTCGAATTTCCGCATGTTCCTTTAGCATCATTGATACAACGCAAAGACTAATCAATGAACAAAAAATCAATACACGAAAAATCATAATGATAAAAATAAGGCAAAAAAAAAGCTAACAAAAATGCTAGCTTTTTTTAGTATTGTAGATTAAGATTAATCTAGTTCACATGCAGTAGTTAATGTACCTACTGTTACAGAAGTGCTACAAGCTTCTTCTGCTTCGCTGCTTGTAAGGTCTTCAAGTGTAACTGTTACTTTAGATAATTCAACACCTGAACTAGTACTAGTACAAGTACAATCGTGATCTTTCTTGCAAGAAGTAAAAGAAATTGCTCCTAAAACAGCTGCGAATAATAATACTTTTTTCATTGTAATAAATTTTAAGGTTTAATAATACCACAAGTTTACTCAAAAAAGCAAAGCATCACGAATTTTTGATGTTAATTAATGAACGTTAAATGGTTTTTTTTTTTAAAAACTGAGGTTATTTCTAGAGAATTTCAATGAGAATCTAATCACTTTTAAAAGAACAACTATCATTAGTAAATAAAGCGATCTTGTTACTTTCGTCGCATGCTTTTTCAGCTCCTTCAGCTTCTTCAGAGCTTAAGCCTTCCCATTCTTCAGATAAAGATATTGCACCCACAGTGCATTCACATGAGTAGTTCTTTTCGCAAGAATTAAAACTGATTACTCCCAAGGCAAAAGCAAAAAGCAGCAGTGTTTTTTTCATTCTGTAATTTTAACTACAGCAAGGTAGCTTAAAAATGCAAGAATCAAAACAGGTGTTCAAAAAATGTAAACGTTTCAACTTCAGTAAACAGCATTATTCAGTAAAATACTCTTCCAGAGTATGCTGTCTTGCTATAATTTTAAATGTTCTAAGTTTTTTTAACTTAAAATTGAGCTACTATCTATGTTTAAAAACTGCTGTACTTAAAGGTTTTGTTGAAGTTTTTGCTTTTAGCAACGAAAACTCAAGAATAATTCGGGTTAAGAGAACAATTTCCTAAATTCGCAAAAATAATTTGGCCTAAAATGAGTTAGGTTAAATAATTATCGCAAAGTAAATTACGAGGATGAACAACAAGTACAAGTATTTAAATAATGTGACTGGATGGATGGTGTGGCTTTTTGCAACCATAGTATATGTAATGACCATGGAATCCAGTGCGAGTTTTTGGGATTGTGGAGAGTTTATCGCCTCGGCTTTCAAACAACAAGTCGGACACCCTCCTGGAGCTCCTTTGTGGTCAATGATTGCTCGGGTATTTTCAATGTTTGCGGGTGACAATGTCGGAAATGTGGCGGTGATGGTTAACTTGTTTTCTGCCCTTTGTTCCTCTTTCTCTATTTTATTTTTGTTTTGGACAATCACAGGGTTAGCAAAAAAAATAGCTGATAAAACTGGTCCCTTGGACTCTGGGCGTACACTTGCAATCATAGGAAGTGGTATAGTTGGAGCAACTGCCTATACATTCAGCGATTCATTTTGGTTTTCAGCTGTGGAAGGGGAGGTTTACGCTGCTTCATCATTTACGACTGCTCTTGTTTTTTGGCTCCTTATTAAATGGGAGGCCATGGCAGACGAAAAATATGCTGACAGGTATTTGATCATTGTGGCCTACGTAATGGGACTTTCAATAGGGGTTCATATCTTGAACTTACTTGCAATTCCAGCATTAGTTTATATTTATTATTTCAAAAGATTCAAGACCTCTACTAAAGGAATTGTATATGCAGGGGTCCTAGGAGTTGTTATTCTTGGAGTCGTACAAGCTGTGATCATTTCTTCGATGGTTAAATTGGCTTCTAAATTTGAAATTTTCTTCACCAATTCTTTAGGACTTCCCTTTGACACAGGGATGTGGTTTTACTTCGTGTTAATTGGCGCCCTTCTAGTTTATGGCATCGTCTACACTACCAAAAAACGTTTACCCAACTTTCAGAACGCAATTTATGCTGTGTTGGTGATTTTAATTGGTTACTCATCCTTCGCAATGATTGTCATTCGTTCGTCTGCTAATCCACCAATGGATGAGAATAATCCTGAAAACATAGTGAATTTGCTGCCGTACTTAAACAGGGAGCAATATGGTGATCGACCATTGGCGTTTGGTCAGTCCTTTAACAGTGTATTGGAGCACTCTGATCAATATACAGATGGAGATCCTGTGTATTACCAATCAACAAATAAAAAAGGGAATGATGTATACGAGGTAGCTGATAAACGAAAAAATCACAAACCTAATTACAATAAAAAAACAAGCATGTACTTCCCAAGGATGTACAGTAGCCAGGCTCACCATATAAGATCATACAAAGCTTGGACTAACTTTAAAGGGAAAAGAGTAAAAGTGAAAATTGCCGACCGAAGAGGCAAGCTGAAAAGAACTGTGATTAAAGTGCCTAAGTTTGGTGAAAACATGAGCTTCTTTTTTACCTATCAAATAAATTTCATGTATTGGAGGTATTTCATGTGGAATTTTGCTGGACGACAAAACGATAAGCAGGGGCATGGTTTAGGTAAGGATGCTGTGCTTAATGGAAATTGGTTGACTGGTGTGGATTTTATTGATAAAGAGCATTTAGGTGATCAAACCACCTTGCCAGATTCGTTAATGGATAACCCTGCACGAAATACTTTTTACCTGTTGCCATTTATATTAGGTCTTATAGGGATGGTGTTCCACTTTTCAAAAAATTGGAAAAATGCTGCTGTGGTGATGTTGCTCTTTTTAATGACAGGATTAGCCATTGTGGTATACTTAAACCAAACCCCATACCAGCCTCGTGAGCGGGATTATGCTTATGCGGGCTCCTTTTATGCATTTGCAATTTGGATAGGTTTAGGTGTGCAAGCTTTGTTTTATTTTATGACAAAACCGTCCAAGGACGAATTGGACGAAGTAAAAGGCAAAGGCATTGAGGAAAAACTTAAAACTCATGGTTTGTACGGGATTTCATTATCTCTTATGAGTTTGTTAGGATTTGGAATAGCATTTACCGCAGGAGGAGTACTTACTGTAGGTTATTCCTTTTTATACATTGCGGGAGTAGTAATTGCCGCAGTGTTATTTTGCTTTTTCGTTGGGAGAGCGATTTCAAGCAACGTAACAAAAGCATTGATGGTTGTCCTTTTGACTTTGACCGTTCCCTACATAATGGGCGCTGATGGTTGGGATGATCACAACAGGCATGACAAGTACACAGCTCGAGATTTTGCTAAAAATTACCTAGCTACCTGTGAGCCGAACGCCATCATTTTTACCAACGGGGACAACGACACATTCCCTCTTTGGTATGTTCAAGACGTGGAAGGCTACCGAACAGATGTACGTGTAGTCAACTTGAGTTTGTTGAATACTGATTGGTACATTGATCAAATGAAAAGAAAGGCGTATGATTCCGAAAAGATACCATTTTCATTGACGCAAGATCAATATCGCCAAGGTACTAGGGATTACGTCTATATGGATAAAAGATGGACAGGATACCAGGACCTTAAAAAGGTAATGGATTTCATCAAGTCTGATAAACAAAGCACAAAGTTACTGCTAAGTAATGGTGGTGCTATTGATTTTATTCCTGCTGATTCTTTGTCGGTGTCAGTGGATAAACAAAAAGTATTGGAAAACGGAACCGTACTTCCTCAGTTTGCGAATCAAATTCCTGAGAGTTTAGATTGGTCCATTAATGGTGGGCATGTGCTAAAGGCCAAATTGATGATTTTGGATTTATTAGCTAACAACGATTGGGAGCGACCAATTTATTTTGCCATCACTGTAGGTGATGACCATTATATGAATTTACAAGAGTATTTTCAATTGGAAGGATTGGCATATAGGGTAACACCTATCAAGCATCAAAAACCTAGAACAGGTGAAACGGGTTGGATTCATGTGGACAAAATGTACGACAACTTGATGAACAATTATACTTGGGGTAACATGGAAAAACCAGGAGTATACATGGGCGAGCAAGTGCAACGAATGAGCATGAACTACCGTAATAATTTTGCTAGGTTAGCCAAGGTGTTAGTAGTGGAGTATAAGGATAGCACAAGGGCCGTGAACATATTGGACAGGTGCATGGAAATCATGCCGCCGAGTAAAATACCTTATAGCTTTTTCTCAATTTACATGGGTGATGCTTACTACAAATGTGGGGAATTCAAAAAAGGAAATAAAATCATGATGGACATCCTAGACAAGTACAAAGAGGAAGCTGTCTGGTTCATGAACCTTGATAACGACAAGCAAAGGTTAGTAAAGTCTGAGTTGGAAAGAGCAAACCAAGCGATTCAAACCATTGGTTTCTTTGCAGCTAAATTTGATCGGCCAGGAGCAGAAGATAGTCCTGTAAAGGAGGTGCTTAACCATGTGCAAGAATGCATGAAAGAAATTTCAAGTTTGCAGATAGGGGAGTAAGAGAGCTGGGGGTTTTGGCAAGTCACAAGAGAATATGATTTGTGATTTTTAAAAGTTGAAAATGAATGTGAAAATAAGCGAAGTGTTCGAATATTGGTATCCAGCTGTTGGTCAATCCGCACTAATTTACTATCCATGGCTGTGAATTACTTTTACAAATCCAGGTGGTGGATGAAATTATTTTCACCTCATTTAATTTGGAAAATTCCCACAAAGCAAAAGGAAGTTTTTTTAACCTTTGATGATGGGCCGAGTGAGCCAATTACAAGTAAAGTATTAGCCCTTCTTAGAGAATATGATGCTAAAGCAAGTTTTTTTTGTATAGGAAAAAATGTGGCTTATCATCCTGATTTGTTTTCAAAAATCATTGACGAAGATCACCTCGTTGGAAACCATACTTTTCATCACTTAAATGGATGGAAATTCAGTAGCGACCGATATGTAGCCTCAATTAATAAATGCGAAACTATTTTTGGTAGTTATTATTTTAGACCACCATTCGGGAAGATTACTTGGAAGCAAATTGCACAATTAAAAAACAGGTTTAAATTAATCATGTGGACTATATTGAGCGGAGATTTTGATAAATCTATAAGTACTGCCGATATCCTTTCCGATTTAAAAACTAATGTAAAAAAGGGTGACATCGTAGTTTTTCATGACAGCGCTAAAGCTGCAGATAGGTTAATGGAAATTTTACCTAGTTTTCTATCGTTTTTAAAACAAGAAGGATACAAGTGCAGTGTGCTCCGTGAGCCAAAAAAGTGGTACCAGTTCACTAAGTGAATTTTCAGGAATCATACTCGGGTTGCTTGATCAATCGATTTTAGTTTTCTTTAGTTTTTTTCGTTTAAAAACAATCATTCCCGATTTGCCTTTGTTGTCATGGTAAGTTCCTCTTAAAGTATTTCCATTGTCAAAAATTTTCAAGTGGTGTGTTCCAGCCGTGCTCCATCCGGGAATCCCTTTGGTTACAGTTACCTCATATATTAAGCTGTCATTGGTAATGATGCCGTTTCCATATTCGACAAAAGGAACCCCATTAAATTCTATGTAATGCGTCATGAAAACAGAATCGTTCTTGGCTGCAAAAATTACGTGACAGTTTGTTAATGAAGTCCCTGCACTATCCTCCCACAAACCATTGATGTCTTGTGAGAAACTGTAAGTTGAAAACAGCAGTGCTATAAATAAGGTGTAAAACATTTTCATTTAAATGAGTTTTTGATCAATTAATATCTTCGTTTTTAAAATAGCTATCAGACTCAAGGAATCGGTGATGTCACCCTCTATAGCAAGTTTGTAAAGTTCCGAAAAAGGAAGTTTCCTGATTGCTAATTGTTCGTCTTCATCAGGATGTGCTTCGTGAAAACTCAAATTTTGAGCCACAAAAATTATTGCCCTTTCATCAGTGGAGGAATTACTTGTGTTAAACTCTTGAATGTTGGTCCACTTTTTCGCAGATATACCAACTTCTTCAGATAATTCTCTTTTAGCTGATTCAATTGCAGGAAGAGTCAACTTGCCTCCTCCTTCAGGAATTTCCCAACTATATCTATTTAAAGGAAAACGATATTGTCCTACTATCCATGTATTGTATTTTTCGTCTAAAGGTAAAATACCAATAGCTAGGTGTTTGAAATGAACTACAGAGTATGTTCCTGGTTTGCTGGCAGGATTCAAAACATTGTGTTTAGTCACCTCAACCCAGGGAGAGGTATAGACTTTTGTACTGTCTAAAATTTTCCAAGGATTTTTAACTTCTTTCAGCATCTAAATTCAGTATTTTTGCCAAACATAATTTTAAAACAATTGACATGGACTACCAGGTGGGAGATAAAGTTAGCTTTTTAAATGAGAAACTTGACGGAGTCGTTTCTAAAATTGTAAACAGCACTACCGTGGAAGTGGCTACGGAAGATGGATTTGATTTCCCCGTGTTAGCAAAAGATTTGGTACTGGTTAAAAGAGCTGAAAGTTCGAAGAAAGATAATCAGGCTGAAAAAGATGAACTACCTGTGAATAAAAACACTGACCAGCAGGGCATGGCGGGTGACTTTTCACCAGAGAAAAAAATTAAGAAAGAGAAGGACGATGTTATTGGTCGTAAAAATATCCAAGCCATGCTTAGAGAGAAAATGCAGACAAAAGTGATTGGAAAAATTTCTTTGCAACATTCTCACCGGCGTAAAGAGGTAGAGGGAGAAGTTGATCTGCATATAGAGCATTTGGTGGACAATTGGAAAAACATGAGTAATGGTGAAATAGTACAACGTCAATTAGCGGTTGCCCGAGAAAAAATTGATGATGCAATACTAGCAGGAAAGCACAGATTAGTGATTATTCATGGTGTAGGTAGCGGAACCTTGAAAAAAGAAGTTCGTAAGCTCATTGGAACTTATCCAGGAATCCGCTTTGAAGAAGGTCATTTTTCTGTGTACGGAGCAGGGGCAACCTTAGTACATTTATAATACAAATTACTTCAATAGCTGATTCTATAGTTTGATTAATTTAATGTCCTTTGAGGAGTTCTCGCTAATTACTTTAATAAAGTAAACACCTGAAGTAAAAGAACTAACATCAATGTTTTTGATGTCTGATTTCGAATTATTGGATAGTTTTAATTGACCTTTAAGATCAAATATCATTACAGTCGAGTTTTTAGATTCAACTGTAATCCAAGAATCTGCAGGGTTAGGATACACTAACGTAGTCGTTGAATTGATTGTAGATACTTCCGTTGTCGTCCCGACTTTAAAAGCAGAAGCAACTCTAAATGATTTTTGGAAGTCTTCGCCGTACACAATCACGTCGTAATTTCCGTCTCCTACTTCAATTGGAATCGTAATGTTAACACTAATCGTACTATCGTTAAGTATGGTGAAATTATTAGTGATTATACCTCCTCCGAAAAGAACACAACAAGGGTTGATTTGAGTAAAAGTAGCATCAGGATCTGAAATGACTACTGTGATTGTATTTCCTGCTAAACTGGAAGAAGGTGTGGTTGAGGTTCCAACTACAGCGCCTATTTGTTGGATGTAGATGTTCGAATATAATGAGCCATCTATACTGTTGGAAATTACAAGAGCACCGGTTTCACTAATACTAGAAGGATCAACAGTTATGTTTACAGATATTGTACTATCATTTACAATGCTTGTAGAGTTTACTGTAGCACTTGCTTGTGAAAAGTACAGACTTACTGTAGATGAACTTCCTTGAGTGAAGCGAGTTTCAGAGCCGCTAATTGTCACATTGAGCGTAGTGCCAGCTTTAAGTGTGTCAGGAGTAATAGAAACGATTTGAGGGTTCGCTCCAATAACGTATACTTGATTTGAGTACGTTAAGTAACCGTCAATATTATTCGATATCGTGAGGTTGTATTTGCCTGTTTTGGTATTGGTTGGGATTTGTACATTTGCTGTTATTAAGCTGTCGTTAATGGTAGTGTACGAAGTAATAGCGTTACCGCTTTGGCCAAGATACAAACTTAATGAGGACGTGCTTCCTTGATTGAAATGTGTTTCAGATCCAGTAATAGAAACAGAAAGGGTTGTTCCTGCAGTAAGTGTGTCTGGAGATACTGCTGTGATTTTTGGATTAAACCCTGTTATGTATAAAGCACTATAATAAGTTACAGACCCATCTCGCGGGTTAGTGATGTTGACCGAATACGACCCTGTCTTAACATTAGGAGGTACGGTGATGTTAACGTACAAAAGACTGTCATTAACAGCATTGTATGAGTTTATAGAAGTAGTGCTTGCTTGATCGAAACTAAACTTTACAGAAGACGCGCTGCCTTGAGTGAAATGAGTGTTGTCTCCAGTAATCGTAACTTGCAGTGTTTCATTAACAGTTGCATTACTTGGAGAAACACCTAAGATTGCTGGTTGAGGATTTCCAGTAATGATAAATGGAACCGAGGCATTGCCAGAGGAATAGTAAATAATTGCTCCCGCATTGTATGTACCGTTGAATGTTGTAATAGGGACCGTAATGTTCACTACGGCAGTTGTGTCGTCTGTGTAATTAATACTGTTTGCGATATCCCATATTGAAGCAAAAGAAAAATAAACAGTACTGCTACCCTGGATGAATTTTGCAGTTGACGAGGTTATTGTTACCGTCAACGTTTCACCTGCATTAGCAGTTGAAGGTGTAACCGTTGTGTTTGCTAACATCGAAAAATTGAACAAAATAGCGCAAAGAATAGTTATGTATTTCATTATTGTCGTTTTATGAGTGATGCAAAGCTAGTGCTTTTCAACTTAGATTCCCTGTAAATATTATTCAACCTAGCACTGTTGTTTAAAATATCTTGGTACTTGTTAACCAGTAAATTATCGGACTCATTTGCTATAAGTAATTTTAGTTTTGCCTTCAAAATAGCAGGAAGAAAAACGTGGTATTTGTCATCACCGCATGATAAAGGACATTTGTCAATTGTTTGAAATGCATTTTCAATGTCTCCTGCATTAAAATAAACAGCACTTAGGTTTAATCGAGATTCTTGAAAATCAGGGGAGATGTCTAAGGAGTTCTTGTACAAGTTTTGCGCTTTCGAATGGTCACCTTCTTTTTCATAACAACTGGCTAAATTATTTAATACATGGATGTTGTACGGATTTAATCGATAGGCCAATTCGAATTCCTTCTTTGCCGCTTTTATGTCTCCTTGTGAAAATTTTGCAACGCCAACATACCATGTTACCGGAATTGACATTGGATCAACTTCATAATATTTAGAGTCGATTTTTTTTGCAATTCTAAGCAGTTTACCCCATTGTGCTTTTTTGTGTGTAGCGTGAATTTTTGAAAGGTAACTTTCAGCATAGTATCTTTTGGAGGATACAACCAAGGAAAATAGAACGAAGATTATTGCAAATAACAGCAATATTTTACCTTTGCCTTTATTTACTATTTTTTTTAATTGCGATGCTTCACGAGATAGGAGGATTGCAATTATAACACTAAATAGAACCAAGTGTTCAATTCTCTCTAGTGGGTAATCAACCAGAGAAATGAAAAGAAACCCTAGTGTTGTTCCCGTCATTGCAATGGTGAACACAGCCTCTTTCTGATCAGTGGTTCTCTTAATCGTTTTAAAAGACGACCTAAGGATCATCATGAACAAAGAAGCAAAAAGGACAACCCCAACAATGCCTTTTTCACAAAATGTTTGTAGGAAATGATTGTGAGCACGTTGGTAAATGGTGTAGCCATTTTGGACCAAATGATTGAATTCGCTGAGTCCATATTTTGAAAAGTGGATGTTCCAATTTCCTGCACCAACCCCTAAAAAAGGATTTTGCTGAATCATTTTGAGTGAATTCTCCCAAATATTAATTCTAGTATAGGCCGTATTTAAAGAGAAGAGATGTCCAAACAAACCTTTGTTTTGAAAAACTAGCATTACACCAACTCCAAGAATCATTATTGTTAGCGTGGCAATTAACTTAGTTGTTTTTGTTTTAAAAAAGTTGGCTGAAAGCTTTAATGGGCTTAAAAACAGCACTAATAAAATGAATGATATCAAGGCAATGGCAAGTGCCACAATAACTCCTTTAGAGTGCGTAATCAAAAAAACACCACCAAGTAAAATCATAATAATTATGGTGAAAATTTTCCATTTGATCGAGAACCTGTACGTATTAAAAAGAAATGGAACACACAGAAACAGTGCAGAACCTAACAGGTTTTTATTAGCCATTGTTGATTTTACGAAAGAAAGATCACCTCCATTATTCCATAATTGGTAGTAACCAATACAGATAGTAACGGTCATGAAACTCACTACACAAATTGATAACTGTTTTGTGGAAATTTGTTTTTGTACAAGTAAACTGGTCGTGAGTAAACAAAACACCAGTATTATTGCTTCCTTGGACAAAACATAGATGCTCTCGGATACAACAATTGCAGATGAGATAGAAATCGCCGAAACGACTAAGGATAGGGTTAAAATAATCGGGATGGGTTTTTTCAAAAAATTAAAATCGAATTGTTGGTTTTTGCTCGCATTCTGAATAGCTACAATCAACAGCACAATACAGGTAAAAACTGTCAAAAAGATTTGACGAGGTAATAAAACAGGGTCAATAATTTTTTCAGAAAACACAAGAGGAAGTGTGGAGAAAAAAATAAAGTATAGCACAAAGAAGACCGAATGATTTTCGCTCGGACTATTTTGTTTTACTGCAGATACAGAGGGCATCGTGGTTTGTTGATTAATTTAGAATTGGTTATTCCTAAATTTAAATGGGAAAGGTAGGGATTATATTAAGATTACACTTTCGCCTTAGAATGATAATGTTCTAAAGAGGTTCATGTGCTACTTCAATTGGTAGTCTAAATAGCTATACCTATATTTGGTACGTCTATGCAAGCAAGGGAAATAATTGGAACCAAAGAATTTCACTTAATCATTAAGCGGTTAGCCTTTCAATTAGTTGAAAACCACGACGATTTTTCGAACACAGTACTTATAGGGTTACAGGATAGGGGGATTCATTTGGCTGACAAGCTTGGTGAGGTATTGCGAGAAATGAAACCTGATTCTACTGTCTATGTTGGTCATTTAGACATCACCTTTTTCAGAGATGACTTCAGGCGTTCTGACAAACCTCTCAAGGCAAACAAAACAGAAATCGATTTTGTAATTGAAAATAAAAAAGTCATTTTAATTGATGACGTATTGTTTACCGGTAGGACTGTACGTGCAGGACTGGACGCTATGATGGCTTTTGGAAGACCTGCGAATGTGGAGCTACTTACTTTTGTGGACAGAAGGTACACTAGGCACTTGCCGATTGAGGCTAGTTATGTTGGGAAAACCGTAGATTCAATTGCTAAAGACAAAGTACTTGTTGAATGGACAAAACTTGAAGGACAAGACAGGGTAATGATGTATTCATCAGATAAAGAATAAAAATGGAAGGACTATCGGTTAATCATTTATTGGGAATTAAAGACCTTACAACCAAGGACATCCAATTAATTTTTAAAACCGCTGATGAATTCAAAGAAGTCATCAACCGCCCCATTAAAAAAGTACCTTCTTTACGAGACATTACGATAGCTAATTTATTTTTCGAGAATTCAACCAGGACAAAATTATCTTTTGAATTGGCAGAAAAAAGACTTTCCTCGGATGTCATTAATTTTTCAAGCGGCACCTCTTCAGTTAAAAAAGGAGAAACGTTAGTAGATACGGTGAATAATATCCTTGCGATGAAAGTGGACATGGTAGTGATGCGACATCCAAACCCTGGAGCTGCAGTATACTTAAGTAAGCACGTGGACGCAAAAATTGTGAATGCAGGGGATGGAGCGCACGAGCATCCTACTCAAGCTTTGCTTGATGCTTATTCAATAAAAGAAGAACTAGGCGATGTTGCCGGAAAAAAAGTAGTGATAGTGGGTGATGTACTTCATTCACGAGTAGCTCTTTCTAACATATATTGTCTTCAGAAATTAGGAGCTGAGGTCATGCTATGCGGGCCAGCTACTTTGATACCGAAATTTGCACATACACTGGGTGTTAAAGTGGAGCATAATTTAAAAAAGGCTCTTGAGTGGTGTGATGTGGCAAACATGCTAAGGATTCAGTTAGAGCGACAGGAAACAAAGTTTTTCCCATCCATAAGAGAGTACGTCATGCAGTACGGATTAAACAAAAAAACACTCGACTCCTTGAGTAAAAAGATAGTGGTAATGCACCCTGGACCAATCAATCGAGGAGTGGAAATTACAAGTGACGTAGCAGACAGTAGTCAGTCTATCATCCTTAATCAAGTGGAAAATGGTGTGGCAATCAGGATGGCAGTATTGTACTTGTTAGCCTTGAAAATCAACAGGGATTAATACACTGATTTTCTAATGGCTGCTTTAATTTACTATTTTACACTTCCCTTAATTTATTTGATTTCTTTTTTACCGTTCAGGTTGCTGTACTTGTTTTCCAATTTTTTGTACGTCATACTTTACAAAATGATAGGATACCGAAAAAAAGTAGTTTCAACAAACTTGAAAAATGCATTTCCGAATTATTCAAAGGAGGAACTGAAAACCATTGAAATAAAATTTTACAAATATTTATGTGACCTGATATTGGAAAGTTTAAAAACTTTGACCATTTCGCCAAAATCACTAAAAAAGCACGTTTCCTTCTCAGGAAATGAAGTTTTTGATAAGTTTAAAAAGGAGGACCGAAGCGTCATCATTGTGATGGGGCATCAAGGTAATTGGGAGCTTGGGGGGGCAAGGTTTGCTTTAGAGGACATTCATCAGTTGTATGTGATTTATCACCCGCTTAAAAACAAACATTTTGACAAATTAGTATATTTCATGCGGACTCGTTTAGGTAACAAGTTGTACGCCATGAAAGATACCATTCGTGGAATGCTAAGAGACAGGGATGAATTAAATGCTACTGCATTCATAGCCGATCAAACTCCTTCCCCAAAAGGAGCGTATTGGACTACTTTTTTAAATCAAGATACGCCCGTGTTTACTGGGACAGCCAAGTTGTCTAAAAAATTAAATTACCCTATCATTTATGTTTCGGTAAAACGAGAAAAAAGAGGATTGTATGCAATGACCGCTGAATTGTTATTGGAAAATCCGTCCGATCTTTCGGAGGCTGAAATATCAGAGTTACACACGAAACGACTTGAGAAGGACATTATTGAATGTCCCGAAAATTGGCTTTGGTCCCACCGAAGGTGGAAGCATAAGCGGAATCAGGCTTAAAATCAAAAAGTTAAAAGTGTGGAAAACTTTTGCTGCCCTGTTGGTTATTCATGAACTCCTATCCTGTAAAAAGAGTATCTTCGCGGCATGTTGCAAGGTAAAGAGCTTGTTTTAGCTACTAAAAAGTACGTAAAGGAGGACCGGTTGAAAAGTTGGTGGTTCTTGTTTTCTTCTTTTTTACTTTTAGGACTCGGTTATCTTGGTGCGCTTGTCAACTTTCATTGGATACTTCAGTTACTAAGTGCAATTTTTACAGGTTTAATTGTAGCGCGAGTTTTTATCATTTATCACGATTATTTACACAAAACAATTTTACAAGACTCCTTGTTGGCAAAGATAATTTTCACAGTGTTTGGCATGTTTATTTTGGCACCTTCAAGTATTTGGAAGCGTTCGCATGATTACCATCATAATCATAATTGTAAGCTACACAGTGCAAGCATAGGTTCATTTCCTTTGTTGACTAAAAAACAGTTTTTGGCGAGTTCTTCAAAAGAAAAGCGACATTATCTTTTTATCAGACACCCGTTGACTATTGCCTTTGGTTATGTTTTTGCCTTTTTATGGGGGATGAGTTTAAAATCATTGCTTAACAGCTCGGGTAAACATTGGGACTCGTTTTTTGCTTTAGTTTTTCATTTTGGGATTTCTGTTCTTGTGTTTGTTTATTTGGGACCGCTAGCTTATTTGCTTGGAATACTATTGCCATTTTTAATTTATGGCGGATTAGGTTCGTACTTGTTTTATGCACAACACAATTATCCTCAGGCCAAATACAAAAACAAAGAATCATGGACCTACGTGCATTCGGCCTTAAATTCCTCAAGCTTTATGAATTTACCTCCTGTATTACACTGGTTTACAGGTAATATAGGATATCATCACATACATCACGTCAATGCTCGGATTCCTTTTTACAACCTGCCCAAAGTGTTCAAGGAAATGGAAGAATTTCAGAATCCAGGAATTACCACTTTATCACCAAAAGACATGTACAAATGCTTGCGGTTGAAACTTTGGGATGCTGAAAAAAATAAAATGATTGGCTTAGACGAGTTATAAGTTACGAGAGAAATTACTATGATTGCCGAAGAAAAACGATTATCTACCGCTGACCAAGGGAAAAAGCTTTGGCGAAAGTGGGGCCCATATTTAAGTGAACGACAGTGGGGAACTGTGAGGGAGGATTACAGTGCTGACGGGAATGCTTGGGATTATTTTCCACATGATCACGCACGATCAAGAGTTTACAGATGGGGAGAAGATGGAATTGCCGGAATTTCGGACAGGTTTCAAAATTTATGTTTTTCAGTTGCTATGTGGAATGGTAACGATTCTATCATCAAGGAAAGATTGTATGGACTAACAGGTCATGATGGCAATCATGGAGAAGATTGTAAAGAGTTGTATTATTACCTGGATAACACTCCGACACACTCGTACATGAAATACTTGTACAAGTATCCTCAAGCTAAGTTTCCATACACTAGAATGCTTACCGAAAACAGGGGCCGTTCTAAACAAGACCGAGAATACGAAATATTGGATACGGGAGTTTTTGACGAAGACAAATATTTTGATGTTTTTATTGAGTATGCAAAAGAAGGTCCTGAAGATATTTGTATCAAAATTACTGCTACAAATAGAGGGAATGATGATGCTGAGCTAACATTATTACCAACTTTGTGGTTTCGAAACTTATGGAGTTTTGGAGTTTCAAAACACAAAGGAAGTATTGAAAAAATTGAAGGTTTAAACTCCTTTAAAGGAGTAAAAGCTGTTCATCATCGAATTGGAACGTTTAACTTGTATTACGAGAATCCTCAAGATGAGTTGTTTACCGAAAATGAAACCAACATGCAGCGCATTTTTGGAACTGAAAATGCAACTCCATTTGTTAAGGATTTAATTAACGACGCTGTCGTTAGTGGTGACTATACTGAAATCGATAAAAAGTCATCAGGGACTAAGTTTACACCTTTGTTTTCGGGGGTTGTTAAAGGAGGAGAGTCTAAGGTGGTTAAGTTGAGGTTAACGGATTTAGAATTGACTGATAATCCTTTTACCGAAGATTTTGACGCTCGATTTAAAAAGCGAATTACTGAAGCAGACGAGTTTTATGAAAAGTTTGTCCCAACGGGATTAAGTCAGGATTTAAAAAACATACAACGTCAGGGTTTTGCGGGGATGTTGTGGACCAAACAATATTACGAAATAGATGTAGAAGCATGGTTGGATGGAGATCCTGGTCAGCCTACACCTCCAAAAGAAAGACGAAAAGGAAGGAATAAAGACTGGAAAGGTTTGTACAATAAAGACATCATCTCCATGCCCGATAAATGGGAGTACCCTTGGTATGCAGCATGGGATTTAGCTTTTCATTGTGTGCCTTTGGCGATGATTGATCCAGTGTTTGCTAAGAACCAATTAATTACCATCATGCGGGAATGGTACATGGCACCTAATGGTCAAATTCCAGCATACGAATGGGCTTTTGGAGATGTCAATCCACCTGTACAGGCATGGGGTGTGCTTAAAGTTTATGAAATTGAAAAAAAGCATTACGGTAAATCGGATGTTGACTTTTTAAAGAGAGCCTTTGCAAAATTATCGTTGAACTTTACATGGTGGGTGAATCAAAAAGATTCTCAAGGAAAAAATGTATTTGAAGGAGGATTCTTAGGTTTGGATAACATTGGAGTATTTGATCGAAGTAATAAATTACCAGGAGGTGGTATTTTAGAACAAGCTGATGGGACAAGTTGGATGGCCATGTTTTCATTAAACCTGATGAAAATGGCCGTTGAAATTTGCAAATTTGACAAATCGTACGAGGACGTGGCTACTAAATTTTACGAGCATTTTGTGTTGATATCAGAATCCTTGAACAGGAACGACAGTAAATGGGTAGGAGCATGGGACGAAGATGAAGGTTTCTTTTATGACGTGCTTCAACTTCCAGGTGAAAAATTCATGCCACTTAAAATTCATTCATTAGTAGGTTTAATGCCACTGTACGCTGTTTCACTTATCGAGAAAGAATCATTAGTGGGGATTCCAGACTTCATGAAAAGGTTAAAATGGTTCAGGAATTTTAGGTTAAGGAAAAAGAAATTCAGAGCCATTGAAGATTATAAAGAAGGAGAAAATATTTTATTTTCTCTAGTACCTAAAGACAGAGTCATTAAGCTTGTGGAGCACATGATTGATGAGGAGGAGTTTTTATCCCCAGGAGGAATCAGGTCCTTGTCAAAAAGACACGAAGAGCGATATTCAGTATCACTTGAAGGAGAGGATTATGGCATTGAGTACACACCAGGCGAATCAGATTCTTCCCTGTTTGGTGGTAACTCTAATTGGAGAGGACCTGTTTGGTTTCCAACAAATTACTTGTTGTTAGAAGCCTTGCGCGAGTACCACAAACACTATGGAGACGAACTTACACTAGAGTATCCGAAAGGGTCAGGAGTTCAAAAAAACTTCAAAGAAATAGCAAATGATATTTCGAACAGGTTGATGAGTATTTTTGAATTGGACGAAAATGGACATCGTCCAGTAAATGAGCAACATGAATTTTACAACCGACCTCACAATAAAGACTTAGTGCTTTTTTATGAATATTTCCATGGCGACAACTCCAGAGGAATAGGTGCATCTCATCAAACTGGATGGACAGGGATCGTGAGTAAGTTAATTAGCGGATTACCGGATAGTTAAATTTGTTAGTTAACGGGCTGCTATTTCTTGAGAAAATACATTACAGTAGTAGTTGAGGAGTTAATATTCCCAACTAGCATATTTGTCATCTTTGTCTTTCATGTCTTCAAACAACCAAACCATTCTGTCTAAAAACCACATTTTTCCAGCGTAGATAATTATTGTTCCAAGGACAGTTGGCCAAAAATCGAAATTGTAAAGTCCGTAAATAAGAAATGGTAATCCAAGTCCATTGAGCGTATTCAGAAGTGTTGCCATGAAAGCATGATCTTTAGGTATACCTATCTTTTTTCGGTTTAGCCAAACTCGCTCACCCAATACAGCTTTTGAAGCCCAGTTTTTAGTTGACTTTGGTCTCGCAAATGCTTTGGGATTAAACACCAACCACATGACGAGTAATCCAAGAATTACCCATGCATACCAGTCAATCCATATCCTGCTCCAAATGGTTAAAACTAAAAAGGGGAGGGTTATCATTCTTGTCCATACGCTCCATGGATTTGAGTGTCGTTCCCATGTTTTGTCTGTCATGCTAAAAAATTCCATGTGTTCTTTATTAGATTAATTTTAATGCGTTTAGAATTATCAATTTATCCAAGTGTTTATTTAATGGTAATCGTGTTTTTACTTTCAACCGTTATTTCAGAGCCTTCTGCTAACATCACCGAAGTTGGTTTTTGCAAGTTTAGGAATTCAAAATATTTTCCATAAACGGCACCAAAGTCAACATCTATTTCATGTTTATTTACTTTATATGCTTGCCACTTAGGGTGAATTACTTCATATTCGTTCGATCTATTGCGGTTTACCATCGCATACCCCCAATAATGTTCGGTAATGAAGTCTGTTTCACTATTTGGTTCAATGTCGAACATTTCAAGGCTGGCATTAATTTTTATTGAATTCCAATTCTTACCGTTTTTCCATCGATATTGAACGGTTCTCTCCTTTTTCTGTGAATCCCAAGTATGCTCCATTGGCATGGTTTCATAGTTTTCGTTGTAAACAGTATTTGCTACAAAAGTAAGCGCTGGTTTTGGTACAATTTCCTTAATGAATACGACTCCTCTTTTCCATTCTCCTTTTTCAAAGCGCTTCACATAAAACCTTAAGTTCACTTCTTCAAAATTTGAATGAAAAGGGATTTTTATACCTAGAAGTTTCGTGTTTACAAACATGAACCCAACTAAACTCACCACGCATTCCCCTTTCCATAAGTCCAATTCAGTGCCAGCAGGAATGTGTTTTTTAAGGATGCCCTTATCGATAGAGTAGTTGGCAATTGCAAGTTTTCTCCATTCTGCTTTAAGAAAGCTCATGCTCTATTTATTTAATCATTTTGGGTGTAAATGAAATAAGTGCAGAAACGCTTACGCTGCGGTGGCTTACTATTTTTTAGAATTTGCCTTGTGTGCTTTTTTAATCCTAACAAATATCAGTTTATGCCTGCTTTTTGCATTTTCTCGCTGTTCTATTTCGAATTTGTCAATGGACTTTATCAACGGTGTAAGTTTGTCAAACCCGTAATTCCTTGAATCAAAGTTGGGACGTTTTTTTTGTAGTAAACTACCCACATCACCAAGGAAAGTCCAACCATCATCGTCCGACAAATCATCAATAGTGGAAGATATTAAGTTGATTTCTTTGATTGTTATTTTATCAACTGCAGGTGCTACAGATTCTTTGCTTTCAAGTTTTTCCTGAGTCTGTTTTTTTAAGATCTCGATGTATATGAACCTGTCACAAGCGACAATAAAAGGATTAGGAGTCTTTTTTTCACCAATACCAATTACTTGCATCCCTGCTTCCCTTAACCTAGTGGCTAATCGTGTGAAATCACTGTCGCTTGAAACAAGGCAAAAGCCATCTACTTTTCCACTGTAAAGGATGTCCATTGCATCTATAATCATGGCGGAATCCGTGGCGTTTTTCCCCTTAGTATACCCATATTGTTGGATAGGAGTGATGGCGTTTTCAAGTAGTAAATTTTTCCATTTTGTTAAACCAGGTCTCGTCCAATCACCATAAATTCTTTTAATTGTTGGATTACCGTATTTGGTAATTTCTTCCATCATTTCTCGTACATGAGCTGATGGTATGTTGTCGCCGTCTATTAAAACGGCCATGTTTGTATTTATATTCATTTAATGTGTTTTTTTTAAAATCTGTACAACAGACTTTTAACTCTTGATGAAGTTAATCAAAAAGAAGCAAGCAATAAGTATTTTGCTTTTTGGGTTCTATTACAAATGGTTGCTGTTAAATCGTTTGATGAAAGCTAAATTGCAGTTGGTTATTTTGCTAAGCATTGGTGTCTGGTTCAATGCACCTAGTTGAATTTTAAGTCCTTTTTTAATCATCTATCCACTTGATAAACTCATATTTGGTAGCGTTCAATTTTATTGAAGCCTAAGTTTCGTTTTTTTGCAACGATTAAATTGACTGTGTCAACTCTCTATATGTCAGAATAGAGAGGCAACGATTAAAGTAATTCTTTACTGTTTTTAGTTTTCAAAGGTGTTCAGCTGCTCGATGCTCTCGGTTAG
>JBLIAZ010000004.1:0-32260 GCA_047631875.1 Saprospiraceae bacterium | reverse complement strand
CGAAAACTAGCTTGCATTGGAAAAGGAACAGCAAAGGCTCTAAGAGCATTTACGGACAACATTGACTTTATTGGCAAGAATGTGGATATCAATTTAACTTCAAAGCAGTTTATTAAGATAATAAAAAATAAAACCTGCTTATTTCCTATTTCAAACATTAGCAACAAAACAATACAAAACGAATTTATCAATCCTAATCAAACGTTTGACGTAGTTGTATACAATACTAAAGAAAAGAAAAACATCGACATCCCAGACGCTGATGTATTAATTTTTACTAGTCCAAGTAATGTTCGTAGCTACTATTCTAAAATGACTTCAAGTAATTCGCATAAAATTATCGCTATAGGCCCATCTACAGGCAGGCAATTGGAACAACACGGAATAACTAATTTTTACTTGCCAAATACAACCGGAGAAATTGGCTTAATTGATTCGATTGTCAGTTTTGACTGACAATTAAAAATTACCCAAGAGGATAAAGAAAGAATTATACTTTCAATTTTTTCAACCCTAAAAGACATGCTGTGAGTAAATCGATAGACCTTTCTATGTCCTTCTTATTACACATCTCAATCACTTGATGAATATGACGAGTTGGAATTGAAATAGCTCCGGCAACCGAACCTCCAGCAGTCATTTGCTGAAGCGCCATGGTATCTGTTCCTCCCCCTGTTAAAATTTCGGGTTGCCATTTAATTTTATTACTATCAGCAGTCTCTTTCATAAAAGCAACCATTCTTGGATCACAGATCGTTCGTGAGTCCATAATTTTGATTCCTACCCCCTCACCTAGTTCAGTAATTTTTTCATGAGCTTGCGCTCCAGGAACATCGAAAGCAATAGTAGTATCGACACAAAATGAAATGTCTGGTTGAATAGATAAAGTAGCAACTTGAGCTCCTCTAATTCCTACTTCTTCTTGAACTGTAAACGTAGCATACAAATCATAAGGCAAAGTTTTTTCTTTCAGTTTTTTCAAGGTTTCAATTAAAATAAAAACGGAGACCCTATTGTCTAGCGACTTGCAATTCACGCAATCCCCCATTTCAATCAAACCTCTTTCCCTCGTAATTGGGTCACCAATTGTAATGTGTTTTTCAACTTCCTTTTTATCCATGCCTAAATCAATGAAATAGTCGCTCATTACAGGAGCTTTAGTTCTTTCTGCAGCAGTCATCACGTGAATAGGTTTTGCACCCATTACACCAATGATGTCTTTTTTCCCATGAATAATTACTCGTTGGGCTGTCAATGTTTTTGGATCGAAACCACCCAAGGTATGAAACTTCAAAAAACCATTGTCATCTATGTGTGTCACAATAAAACCAATCTCATCCATATGAGCGGCAACCATGATTTTTTTATTTTCCTTACCCTTTTTAAAAGCTATGACGTTACCCATGTTGTCTACGTTGATAGAATCAACCAAGGGACTAATTTCATTGATGACCAACTCTCTTACCCTGTTTTCAAAACCAGGAGCTCCTGCTACTTCACAAATATCTTTTAGTAAGGAAATTTTCATATCACAATATCAAAGTTAAATCCAATCGTTGATGTTTGCCGAGAGTACCACCAACAGCAGTAATATCATTCCCGCAATTTGTGCGTATTCCATCATTTTCTCGTGAGGTTTTCTTCCAGTTAATATTTCGTAACCTAAGAACATGGCATGACCACCATCTAACGCAGGAATAGGAAGTAAATTCATGAAGGCCAAAATAATGGAAATGAAAGCTGTATTTCTCCACGTTGACTCCCAGTCCCATGTTTTAGAAAACATGCTTCCAAAAGCTTTAAAACCACCAACTGACTTATATGCTTTCGATTTAAAATCAAATATTTTCATGAAGTTTTTCGTGTACAAAACCAGCATGAATTTAGTTTCAGCAAACCCAGCTGGAATTGCTTCTAAAAAGGAATACTCAATGTTATTAACTTCCAAAATACCTTTCGCTGTTAACTCTTCTAAACTGATGAAATTCACAGCAATACCAATCTTGCCTTCATCATTAACTTCTACTGTTAATGGAACGTTTACGCCCTCACGATCAACAGTTAAAGACACTTCCTTTCCTGTTTGACTTACCAAATAAGTCTTAAACTCATCAAAATACTTGATAGGTATACTATCAGCTAACAACACCACATCACCCTCCATAAGTCCTCCTCTGTATGCATTTCCACTGTCGGGTACAACTCCTATTTCAAAAGGCATACGTAATTCAAATAATTTTCCTTTGCCTTTGTTTGACTGTAAAATTTCAATAAAATTATCAGGAAACCGGTGTTCAAACTGTTGACCTTCTCTCTCGATGGTCATTGTTTTACTGAAAATTAAGTTGTTCATTACTTTCGTCACGTCAACGTCTTCACAATTTTCATTATCAATAGCAATGATTTTGTCTCCTGTCTGTAATCCTAACTCCACTGATAACGAATCATTAGTTACCCAAATTCCGTCTGTTAAACTCTTGTTGGGAACGACTGTTTGTCCCCAAACAAACATCACCACAATGTATATTCCAACGGCTAATATCGCATTTACTGTTACTCCTCCCAACATCACCACCAATCTCTGCCAAGCTGGCTTTGATCGAAATTCCCAATCTTCTGGTTCTTTTTTCATTTGCTCCTTGTCCATGCTCTCATCAATCATCCCAGCAATTTTCACATAGCCTCCTAAAGGCAACCAACCTATTCCATACGTTGTTTCTCCAATTTTCTTCTTTACCAACGAAAAGTAAGGGTCAAAAAACAAGTAAAATTTTTCTACTTTAATCTTGAATAACTTAGCCGGAATAAAATGCCCCATCTCATGGAGAATAATTAAAAACGATAAGCTGAACAACAACTGCCCTATTTGATTTATTATTTCCATTAATTAATTTTTGATATAAGAATTAGCTACTATTCTAGTTTCTTTGTCTGTTTCCACGTAATCCTCAAGACTTGGTTTCCTCACGAAAGCAAGGTTATTCAAACATTTTTCAATTAAATCTGACATGCCAACAAAACTTATTTTATCTTTTAAAAATGCCTCCACAGCCACTTCGTTTGCTGCATTTAAAATGCATGGTGCATTACCTCCCAAATCCATAGCTTCAAAGGCCAATGCAAGGTTACGAAAAGTTTTCGGATCGGGGGCTTCAAAAGTCAACGAAGGATAATCCAAAAAGTTAAATCGTGTGAAATCATTTTTAAGCCTATTCGGATATGTCAAAGCATATTGGATAGGAAGTTTCATGTCGGGCAGACCCATTTGAGCTTTCATGCTTCCATCCTCGAATTGCACAATACTGTGGATGATACTTTGGGGATGCACGATGACATCAATCTGATCCCGCCTCAAATCAAACAACCATTTCGCTTCAATCACTTCCAGTCCTTTGTTCATCATGGAGGCTGAGTCTATGGTAATTTTCGCTCCCATATCCCAATTTGGGTGTTTAAGTGCTTGATCTTTTGTCACCAGGGCTAGCTGCTCTGCAGTATAGCCTCGAAAAGGTCCTCCGCTCGCTGTTAAATATATTTTTTCAATAGGGTTCAAAAACTCACCTGTTAAACATTGAAAAATTGCAGAATGTTCACTGTCCACCGGGTATAAATTCACCTTGTATTTTGCTACTAATTCATTAATTAGTTCTCCCGCTACTACCAATGTTTCTTTATTCGCCAGGGCAATGTGCTTCCCTGCTTTGATGGCTGAAATAGTTGGCTTGAGTCCTGAATACCCAACCAATGCAGTAAGAACCACATCAATGCTTTCCATTTGCACTACCTCTTCCAAAGCTTGTGCTCCACAATACACTTTGATGTCGTCTTCCCACAAAGCATCTTTCACTTTTTGATGCTGTGCTTCATCGGAAATGACTACTGCATTTGGCTTGTACTTTTTAGCCTGAATAATCAACAAATCACCGTTTCGATTTGCAGTTAATACCTCCACTTGAAAAAATTCCTTATGTTCTTCAATTACTTCAAGAGCTTGTGTTCCTATAGAACCTGTAGAACCTAAAATTGCAATTTTTTTCATGAATGCTTAAATAATGAACACTTGTCCACAAAAAAAGGCTGCCCAAACGAACAGCCTTCTTTTATAAATCTTTATAGTCTCTTGCTTGGCTTATGCTTGAATAGGATCAACGAATACAAACGACCTGTCGTTTGCTTTTCTTCTGAACCTTACTACACCGTCTGCTAATGCAAACAAAGTATGGTCTTTACCCATTCCTACATTATCACCAGCATGGTGCTTAGTTCCTCTTTGACGAACAATGATGTTTCCAGAAATAACTTCTTGACCACCAAACTTCTTAATCCCAAGTCTTTGCGACCTAGATTCCCTTCCGTTTGATGTACTACCTGCTCCTTTCTTATGTGCCATGGCTTATAATTTTATGATTTTTCAGCAGGTTTTGCTGCTGGTTTTACTGCTGCTTTCACAGCAATTTTATCAATTTTGATTTCAGTGAATTGTTGACGGTGACCATTTGATTTTTGGTAACCTTTTCTTCTTTTCTTTTTGAAAACAATGACCTTGTCTCCTTTTACATGCGAAAGCACTTTTGCGCTTACGCTTGCTCCTTTTACAGCTGGGGCGCCAACAGTTACTGCTCCTTCGTCATCCACTAAAAGAACATTATCAAAACTTACTTTTGAACCTTCTTTAGCGTCTAAACGGTGAACAAACACTTGTTGATCTTTTTCAACCTTAAATTGTTGCCCTGCTATTTCTACAATTGCGTACATCGATTTAAATTATTTGTTAATGAAAATTGGTCGGCAAATATAACATTAATTTCTTTAACTACAACACTTTAATCAGTACTTTTGAAGTCATGAGTGCGACCACAATTAATTTAAAAATATCAGGGATGTCTTGCGAGCATTGCGCAAGCACGGTGAAGAACCTAATTCGTGATGAAAGAGGTGTTGAAACGGTTGAAGTATCCTTAGAAAACAAGACGGTTGAGGTGCATGGGAAAGACGGAATGAACAAAGAATACATCGTCAATGCTGTTAACTTAAGTGGTGTTTATCATGCACAATAACCAAGAAGGTAAATTCACCAAAGCTTATCAATTTTTCACCACAGCTACTTTGATTGGATTGTTAATTGTAGTAATTGCAGGTAGCCTTGTTAAGGCTACCGATTCAGGAATGGGTTGTCCTGATTGGCCAAAATGTTTTGGACACCTCATTCCCCCTACTGACCCTAATGAGGTGCATTGGAACAAGTCCAATGATTATTTTGAGGGACAAATGGTGATTCACAACGACGGATTATGGACTGCTAAATCAGCAATTGCTTTTAGTGAATATTTTGATAAAAATGATTGGGAGTTATATAAAAGACACGATTATGTGCTATACAATCCGACCCACACGATCATTGAGTACATCAATAGACTAGCCAGTGTTCTACTTGGTATCTTTGCTTTTGGGATGTTGGCGCTTGCCTTTACAGTAAAAACATATCGCAAACTTCATGTTGGATTGTCCATCTTAACGATATTACTAATTGGATTTGAAGCCTGGCTGGGACGTTTGGTCGTTGATTCAGAATTATCACCGGTAAAAATATCCATTCATTTGTACGCGGCATTCTTACTTGTTTTTATCATGACCATTGTACTAACCTATGGTAAAAACCGCAACCCCATCAGCAAAGGAATTTCGGCTTTAAAACTCACAGGAGTTTCTTTATTGACCTTGTTTATTCAATTGGCTTTAGGTACTAAACTACGGGAGGTTTTTGATAAATTTTATAGTGAACTATCCGTTGACAGAAATTTTTGGATTGATGAGGCAGGTATCCAATTTTTGGTTCACCGCTCGTTTTCCATCGTGTACTTATTTTTGACCGTGCTAGCAATTAGTAAAATTCAAAAACATTGGCAGGAAAATCCACGAGTCAAAAAAACCACTTATTGGCTAGTAAGTATTTTAGGGTTAGAAATATTATCAGGAATTACAATGAGTTACTTTGAAGTTCCACGAGCTGCACAACCAGTTCATGTATTTTTAAGTGCTTCTCTATTATGCACTCACACCTTTCTTTTCGTAGATTATTACAGGTCACTGAAAGGCAAAAATTAAATATCCTTACAGTTTCACTAACCTTCTTGTTTCCACCCGATCAAGAAACCGAACTACAAAGTAATAATGTCCTCTAGTTAACGATGAAACATTAAGCCTGTTTTTTCCTATCACTGAGTTTTCGATCGTCATCAACAATTGTCCACTCGAATTGTACAAAGCTATTTCTCCTAACTCCTCGTTCATGTCAACCGTAACATCATTTACAGCAGGATTTGGATACACATTAAATCCTTTTTTCCGTTCGATCACTAGCAAAATAGATCCTGAATATTCATAGGCTCCATCAAGATCAACTTGCCTTAACCTGTAATAACAATTATCACAATCAGCGTTTTCATCATAATATGAATAATCATGTTGAACTGCAGAATTTCCTTGACCATACACCTCAGCAATTTTATCCCACTTTAATCCATTTTCACTTCTTTCAATATCGAATCTGTCATTATTTATTTCCACAGCTGCACTCCAATTTAATGTGTTGTCCATCTCTTCTGTGTAACCATCAAAGGACAATAATTCTACTGGTAATACGATGTTTGAAACCAACCTGAATCCGATTTCCACAGCTCCAAATAAATCAGCCAGTCCGCTTAAACCAAAGGGGGCTGTTTGTAAAGCAGTAGTACCTGTTATGTACTGTGTTGCAGTTGCAATACCATCTTTTTCAGAAAAACTTGTATACCCACCGCTTCCATTGACTGTTTTCGTAGTTCCTACCATAGTATAGCCAGCTCCTTTTGAAAAATCTCTATCACTTCCAGAAGCTCCAAAAGAAATAATCATGTTGTCAGCAGTTAAAGGATCAAGTCCTACTAAAGCCAATCCATTACAACTTTCACAACCAGCAGAACCCAAATAAGTAACCCCTACTACATTTTCAAACATCATGGCTGAAATGGTAGCATCGTCTCCCGAATGACCAGGAGTATTTACTCCTGACACTACAAAAGTGTTAAGTCCTGCAGGAATATTTGTTTCTAAAATTCCATAAACAATTAATTCCACAGACATGGTTGCATTACCTGTATTTTGCAGCCCTGAGTATTGATAATAATTAGCTGTTCTTAACCTTGTTAAGCTCGCCGCTCCTAAAGTAACTATTGGATCTGCACCTCCTACTGATTTTGGATTTGCCCAATTACTCCCTTTAGCTCCCGAATGATCTCTTTCATATAATATGCTGAATAACAGCAAACGGTCAGAACCTGCCGAAGGTGTATAAGTTAAAGTAGGAAAACCTCCTGCCCCACTTCCTGAACTAGAAGCAGCGACGTGACTTCCACCTATAAAGGTAACCTGAGAAAACAGTTGGCTAGCAGTAAATAGTAATATGATTAAGGTCAGCCTCATACTCTATATTACGTTAGTGACTTAAAAAAGGTTTCACTATTTATATATTTTTTTATTTTTTATTTTTTGTGTAACCTTTTTTTCGTCTAACACGTACACTCATACATACGAACGCTAAAACTAACATCATGAAAACATCAAAAATAATACTCGGAATTGTAGTCTTAATCGCATTGTTTACATCAATGATATTAACAAGCTGCGAAAAGGAACAAGATGAAATATTTACTGAAGAACCACAAATGAATTCGCCACAAGAAATAAACAGTGGCCAGCCAGGTGGGCAAGTGATTTTAGCTTCGCAAGTTACAAACAGTGATTATAGTGATGCTAAAATAGGAGTTTCTCACGATTGTAAGCATGTAGATATTTGTTTTAAAAATGGGAAATTAAAGCAAGTTGGTATTGAATCAGCATATACTCATCTTCAAGGCGAAGGTCTATTATTTGATTGCGATCCCGATATCGGATTAGACCTTACAGAAATAATTACAATTCTTACTCCTAGAATTATTGCCAACGGTGGTGATTTTACTTCAACTGCTGATCTAAAAAACGAATTCATTGTTTGGTTTTACGAAACGTACTGTCCAGCGGATCAAGGAGGCGGTGGTGGTGACGAAGGAGATGGAGGAGTATTTGATGGAGACGCAGGATCAAATTTATAATTTAACACTCAATCAGTATATACATAATATTTATTGACTATTACACGTTGAAAAAAGCTACTCTAATTGGAGTAGCTTTTTTTGCTTTAACAAGTAAATGGTACTAACTTTATGTCTATAATTTATGGAAACAAAATCGCAACTTTTTACCACGCTGAAAAACGTAACTAACGAGTTAAATCAAGTTACTTTAATAGCAAGTCCTCAAGTAGAAAACATGTTGGAATCTGTTAATTTTAGCAAGATAAAATTGCTTAATCAACAAGTAACGGAGACAATTGCTGTTCTTGAATATTTACAAAAAAGGGAAATTACTGAAGGAGAAGTGATCATCGTAGATGATATACTTGCAGAAACTGAAGCTAAAAAAGTAACCGAATCAATTGTAAATTCTACTGTAGCAGCAGAATCATTACAAGAAGAAGAACTTCAGCTAAATAATGAAATAATCGCTGATGAAGACAAAGTTCATGTTTCAATTGAAAGTGAACAATTAAGGGAACCTATAAGTGATGACATCCTTCAAAATACAAAGTCAACCCAAACACCTGTTGACGAACAAGCTCTTGCGGACAAGTTCATGAACAAAGGAATCAGCGATTTAAACGACGCCATTGGTATCAGTGAAAAATTCATGTTCATACACGAACTGTTTAAAGGAAACACTGAGGAATACATAAGTGCCCTCAACAACTTGAATAATTGCGAAAACTTAAACGATGCTACTCAAGCCGTTGAAAGCCTAAGTGACAAATTATCTTGGAATCAAGAAACTCCCGCTTACGAAGAATTAAACAACATCATTGCACGAAAATACCCTGCATAAAAAATGACTGAAAGAATATACCACCCGAGTATTGGAAGCATTGAATTGATCACCGGACCTATGTTTTCTGGTAAAACAGAAGAATTAATTAGGCGAGTATCAAGAGCACACATTGCCAGGTTAAACACTAAGCTATTTAAGCCTGACATTGACACAAGATATTCTGCTAATCACATAGTTTCACACGACAACCGGAAACTGGAGGCTATTAATGTTGAATCTCCTTTGGAAATTTTAGGACTATCGGTAGATGCTGACATAGTTGGCATTGATGAAATTCAATTTTTTGGTGAAGATTTAATAGACGTGTGCACAAAATTAGCCAATGGCGGAAAAAGAGTAATCGTAGCCGGACTTGATAAAAATTACCGTGGGACCCCATTCGCACCTCTTCCAAACATGCTTTGCGTAGCGGATTATGTGACTAAATTACAAGCAGTTTGTATGGATTGTGGAGCCCCTGCCACTTTCACTTTTAGAAAAGACAAAGACAAGAACCAAGAAATCCTTTTAGGAGAACGATTTGATTACGAAGCGCTTTGTAGACCTTGTTTTCACAAAGAGAAATAAACACCAATGAATCCAGCTTTAGACCCAAACTCAGACAATTTAGAAGAATTCGACAAGGATTTAGAAAGGGTATTGCGCCCAAAAAGTTTTGATGATTTTGCTGGACAAAAAAGCATACTTGACAACTTACAAATTTTTGTTGAGGCCACTTTGCAACGAGATGAGGCCTTAGACCACGTACTTTTACATGGCCCTCCAGGACTTGGAAAAACGACCCTTGCAAACATAATTTCGAACGAATTGAATGTGAGCATCAAATTGGTTTCAGGACCTATGTTGGACAAACCAGGTGATTTAGCTGGTCTACTTACCACACTTTCCAAAGGTGACGTCTTGTTCATTGATGAAATTCACAGGTTGAGCCCTGTAGTGGAGGAGTATTTGTACTCTGCCATGGAAGATTACAAAATTGACATCATGATTGACACCGGTCCCAATGCGAGGTCGGTACAAATAGGATTAGAACCCTTTACACTTATTGGAGCGACTACCCGGTCAGGGCTATTAACCTCTCCTTTAAGAGCTCGTTTCGGTATTAATTGTAGACTAGAATACTATGATGCAGAACTACTTCAAACAATCATTTTAAGATCGGCGCAACTACTAGATGTGGCTATTGACGACACTGCAGCTTTTGAAATTTCTAGAAGGAGTCGCGGCACACCACGAATAGCAAATGCACTTTTAAGACGTGTTCGTGATTTCGCGCAAATTAAAGGAGATGGTACCATCAACCTCGACATCACCTCATATGCATTAAAGGCATTGAATGTGGACGAAAATGGATTAGACGAAATGGACAATAAAATCCTTTCAATTATCATTGATAAGTTCAAAGGAGGGCCTGTAGGATTAAGCACAATCGCCACAGCTATCGGAGAAGACTCCGAAACAATCGAAGAAGTTTACGAACCGTTTTTAATCATGCAAGGGTTCATTAACAGAACACCTCGAGGAAGAGAAGCTACTGAAGGTGCATACAAACACTTAGGTATTACGAAAACCGGTGGACCCGGAAGTTTGTTCTGACCTTATACTTCTTATAACTAAGTAGCTAGCAAAGCTCTTCAATAATCGCACCTGAAGTTTAGGTATTAATCAATTGTGCGTTCTTGAAACACTATGTTGTGATTTTGAGCTAACTCAATTAGAATCGGCCCATAAATTTCTTTTTCAGTAGGAATCTGCACACCTTTACTTTGAATTAAGCCCTTCAATATTAATTTAGCTGCAATTCCTAGAGGTAAGCCAACAGTTTTTGCCATTGCTGTTCTTCTGTGAGATTCTCCCTGAACAACCAATGAACTTTGAATTTCTTTCTGTTCGCCGTTTAATACGTAATTGAACTTGTGCCACATTACGATCATGTCCCTATCAAGCCTGTTAAGACTCCACTTTTCCTCCAATAACTTTTGTAAAACTTGAGCAGGTGTAGCACTTGTTAAACCAATTTTCACATTGGAAAACAAGCCTAAATATTCCATTTTATCAATGACATCAAAATCATCCTGAGCAATGGACAAGGTTTTTTGAAACTTAACCTCAACCGAATTACTAGGATGATAATTTAGAAATAGGTTTGTAAACTCTCTGTAAGTCATACCTTCAGGAACATTCAATAAATGACTATCATCAGTCATTCCAAGTAACACCAATTTATTCCAAGCCTTGCAAAAACCCACTCGACGCAATGTACCCCTGAACAGGGTACTTATCCCTTCCAGTTTATACAAGGATTCGTACTTTAAAGAATCTCTGTTTGCATAACCTTCAAACTTTCCATAACCCTCAATTTCAATGCGTTCTGTTCGGCTGAACAACTGCTGATAAGGTATGTATTTGAATGTCTTCTCCTGTTTAAATTTAGCAACTCCTCCCTGGCCAGCTACTACTACGTTCCTTGGATTCCAAGTCAACTTGTAGTTCCAAGGATTATCATCGAATTCGGGAGCAATTAACCCTCCAGCAAAAGATTCAAATCCTTCAATAACACCCCCTTCAATCTTTATTTCGTCGATGATTTTCATGGCAGACATGTGGTCTAAACCAGGGTCTAAACCACATTCATTCATGAACACCAAACCTTTTGATTTCACTTGTTCATGAATCAATTTCATTTCCTTACTCACATAAGAGGCGCTTAAAAAGTGTTTTCCGTAAACCAAGCATCTTTCAGCTATTCCCATGTGTAACCTCGCTGGCAGCATGCTAATGACTAAATCAGCTGACCCAATCCAAGAGTTCAATCGCTCGTCTTCAAAGACATCACTGGTAATGTACTCTACCAAGTCTGTTTCCTCTTGATCTATCTCACTGAACTCTCTGGCAACCACTTTTAAAGACCAATTTTCTGCATGACATAATTCCAGTAAATAAGTAATCAGTACCTCACTTGATCTTCCTGCCCCTATAAGTAATGTGTTTTTCAATGCCAGAATAATTTATGTTACCTCTTTTTAAATTTACGTTATAACAGTATTAAAATAGCATAAAATATAGGTTTACTGAAACAAAGTTCAAATTTTTGCGTAGAATATATAAGATGCGACAACTGAAAATCATAAAACAAGTTACCAACAGGAATTCTGTTTCCTTGGACAAATACTTGCATGAAATTTCCAAAGAAGACTTAATTACCGCTCAGGAAGAAGTTGTTTTAGCTATAAAAATAAAAGAGGGAGACGAAAAAGCTTTAAATAAGTTAACTAGAGCAAATTTACGGTTTGTGGTCTCCGTTGCAAAGCAATATCAAAATCAAGGATTGACCCTTTCCGACCTCATCAATGAAGGTAATTTAGGATTAATCAAAGCAGCAAAAAAATTCGACGAAACAAGAGGATTTAAATTTATTTCCTACGCCGTTTGGTGGATCAGGCAAACAATTTTACAATCCATTGCTGAACATGCTAGAATTGTCCGATTGCCCTTAAATAAATTGGGGATCATCAGCAAAATAAACAAGGCATATTCAGAGCTAGAGCAAACATTTGAAAGAGCTCCTTCCATTGAAGAAATAGCTGAAATCATTGATGTTTCTGCGAAAGAAATTGCAGAGTCCCTGAAAAACAGAAACAAAAGTATATCAATGGATGCCCCCCTTACAGCGAATGACGATTCAGGAACTATGCACGACACAATGGAATCCAGCAGAGATTCTAGGCCTGACAGTGGATTGATGAATGAATCTTTGAAAAAAGAAATAAAACGAGCTTTGTCTATTTTGTCCGAGCGAGAATCAGATGTACTTAAATTATATTACGGTATCAACAACAAGGTAAACACAAATTTAACCTTAGAGGAAATTGGAACGCGATTTGGCCTAACCCGAGAACGAGTAAGACAGATTAAAGAAAAGGCTATCTCAAGGCTAAGGAGTTATTCAATGAAAAACAACTTAGTAAGTTATTTAGGGTAGTAGTATTCATTCAACACCCCCGATTACAGTAACCAAATTTTCAAGTATTTACTTAAACCAAGTTAATTATTGCCCAAGTATCACTGTTCATTCTCAGGAACAAATCTTAAACTGGAATTGGGACTAAACCAGTTGCAATACAAAAGTTAAGGCAGTTAAGCTGCTAGTTTCAGGTTATTGATTTGATTAAATTCTAAGATTGATTTTCCGTCTAAAATAGCAAGTCCACATTACACTTGCGAAGTCTTCAATTGGACTTTATTACTAGAAAACCTAGTCATGAAGGAAAAGTTCCAAGAGTGAAATCCACTTATGAATTACACCAGTTTGGGTGTTTGAATATATAATAGCCACCTCTTTTCTTGGTAATTCAGCCGCGCTAGTTATCTTTGTTTCTCATTCAAATTAATCCATTATGTTCACTGGAATCAAACATTTGCACCTACTGCTGGTATTGCTTTTCGTGCTAACGACCTTAATTAAAACGATATTATTATTCGTTAACTCAGGCAAGTTTGAAAGCTACCGAGCGAAAACGAGAATACCTGAAATAATCATCACCATCTTGTTTTTGATTACAGGCATAGCTTTACTTACTATCAAGGGAAGTGGTTTTCACACTGTATTTTGGGTAAAATTAACGGTGATTCTCGTAGCCATTCCATTAAGTATTATTGGTTTCAAAAAACAAGCAAAAATACCTGCATTACTAGGTGCCTTCTTATTCATTATGGTTTATGGTTTAGCTGAAATGGCGGCAAAAAAAGCTGTAATCACTACGGTGGAAGTGGAATCAGAACAACAAGGAACTGTAGCCCACGGGACAGAATTGTATAAGCTAAATTGTGTAGTATGTCATGGGGAGAATGGAAACAAAAATCTAGGGGGTGCCTCGGATTTAGCTCTGAGTAGCCTCACCGAAAAGCAAATAATTGAAATAGTTTCAAAAGGGACAAAGAAAATGCCTGCTTTCAACACCTTAAACGAGGAGGAACTTAAAGCTATTTCTCTTTATCTAATTGAACTACAGAAATAAGAGGAAGCACTAAACATGAGTAAAGGAAAAAAAATACATGACCTGTCGAAAAACATCCAAGAGAAGGCTGTTTTAGTTGGGATAATTACACAGGGACAAGATCCCGACATGGTCAAAGAACATTTGGACGAATTGGCTTTTTTAACCGAAACAGCCGGTGCTGTTCCAATAAAGCAAGTGGTTCAAAAAATGGACAGGCCACATTCAAAAACTTTTTTAGGGAAGGGGAAAATAGCGGAGTTAGCTGTCTATGTGAAGGATGAGGAGATTGACATGGTTATTTTCGATGACGAATTAAGTCCTTCACAATTAAGGAACATTGAGGAGTTATTAGAAGTTAAAATCTTAGACAGAAATAATTTAATACTCGATATTTTTGCCAGCCGTGCTCAAACGGCTCACGCTAAGGCGCAAGTTGAATTAGCTCAGTATCAATATTTACTCCCAAGATTAACAAATTTATGGACACACCTTTCCCGTCAAAAAGGAGGTGTAGGAATGAAGGGACCTGGTGAAACAGAAATTGAAACAGACAGAAGGATAGTGCGTGATAAAATCTCAAAATTACAGCACAAATTAAAAAAGATTAGCACACAAAAAAGTACACAGCGAAGTAATCGAGAACAGATGATTCGAGTCGCTTTGATTGGGTACACAAATGTTGGGAAATCGACCATATTAAATACCATTGCCAAAACCACAATATTAGCTGAAAACAAACTGTTCGCAACTTTGGATACTACTGTTAGGAAAGTGGTCGTAGAAAACTTACCATTTTTACTATCTGATACGGTGGGGTTTATTCGCAAGCTTCCTCATGGTTTAGTGGAATCGTTCAAGTCCACACTTGACGAAGTGCGTGAAGCTGATTTGCTAATTCATGTGGTAGACATTTCGCATCCTGCTTTTGAGGACCACATCAAAGTGGTCAACGAAACGTTGACAGAAATAGCATCTTCTGACAAACCTACTCTCTTAGTCTTCAATAAAATTGATGCTTATACTTGGGACGAAAAAGATTTCGACGACCTCACTCCTGCAACCAAGGAAAACTTAAGTTTAGCAGATTTAAAATCTTCGTGGATGGCAAAACAAGACTGTGAATGCATTTTTATTTCGGCGCAAAAAAAGGACAATTGGCCTGAATTTAGAGCGCATTTGTACAAAAAAGTACGAGCATTACACATCAAAAGATATCCTTACAACGATTTTTTATACCCTGACCCTGAGAGTTACACATAAGCTATGGATACATTGAATCAAAAAAAACAGCTCCGTTACGACAAAGCATATTTACGTATGGCTTATGAATGGGCTAAACTCAGTCATTGTACCAGAAAAAAGGTCGGAGCAATCATTGTGAAAGACGGCATCATCATTTCAGACGGATACAACGGAACCCCGACAGGTTTTAATAATTGCTGTGAAAATAAAGAAGGAGAAACACAGTGGTATGTACTTCATGCAGAAGCAAATGCAATTTTAAAATTATCTAGGTCCAACAACAGCGGAAAAGGAAGCACTTTGTACATCACGTTGTCCCCATGTAAAGAGTGTAGCAAATTAGTGTTACAGGCTGGCATCACTAGGGTTGTCTTCATAAAGGATTACAAAGACACCTCGGGTATTGATTTTTTACAAGATGCCGGTGTGGAAGTAAAATTGATTGAAGATTTAAGTCACTAGTACCAGCACCTATCCATGAAAGAGTTTTTATCCAGTAAGCCTGCTCAACCATTAATTTATGCCATATGCATTGTAATTGGTTTACTTGGCGGAAAAAAACTATACCAGGGACAATCGTACCAACTAGGATTCGCAAACGCTGAAACGAGCAAAGGAAAACTTTACGATATTCTTAAAAAAGTAGATGAATATTACGTTGATACCGTTGATTTTAAAACACTTGAAGAGAAAACAATCAATGCAATTCTTGACAATTTAGACCCCCATTCCTATTACTTGTCCAAGGAAAATATGTCAGTAGAAGACGAGCGCTTAAATGGTAATTTCAGCGGCATTGGAGTAGAATTTAAAATCATTGATGACACCATAGTTGTCATGCAGGCCATTGAAGGAGGCCCATCCTTCCGCGCCGGTATTCAAGTAGGAGATAAAATAACAGCAGTCAATCATCAAAATTTTACAGGAGACAGTATTACCAGCCATTTGGCCATGAAATATTTGAAAGGTGAAAAAGGAAGTAAAGTGGAAATTGACTTCTTAAGAGGTAAAGAAATTGTGAGTACCATCATTACAAGAGGCGAAATCCCATTGAATAGTGTAGATGTTTTCACGGTGCTAAAAAAGGAAATTGGTTACATCAAAATATCTAGATTTTCCAAACGTACCAGCAAGGAGTTTGATGTGGCAGTGAACGAATTGCTTGATCAAAAAGTGAAAAGTTTCATCCTTGATGTCCGAGATAATCCTGGAGGATTGATGGGGTCTGTAGTAGAAATATGCGAAACCTTATTAGACAAAAACAAGTTGATTGTTTTTACTAAAGGTCGGATTGAAAACAATGAAGACATAAGCAGGAATAAAGGAAAATTAGCAGATTACCCTCTTTATGTGTTAATAGACGAGAACAGTGCCAGTGCCAGTGAAATTCTTGCTGGTGCAGTACAAGACAACGACAGAGGGGTCATTATCGGACGACGAAGTTTCGGAAAAGGCCTGGTACAAAGACCTTTCACACTATTAGATGGCTCTGCCTTAAGACTTACGATCGCGAGATACTATACGCCCACAGGTAGATGTATTCAACGATCTTACGAGGACGGAAACGACCAATACAATCACGAGAGTTATGGAAGAGTGCTGAGCGGAGAGCTAACTTCAAAAGACAGCATTCCAGTTCCTGACAGTTTAAAATATTACACTCCAAAAGGAAAATTAGTATACGGTGGTGGGGGAATCATTCCTGATGTGTTCATCCCTGTTGATACTACTATATTTAGTGCACTAGCTATTCAAATACTCAACAAGAACGATGTAGAACATTTCTTTTTAAACAACTTAGAGACATGGAGGGAATTGATGCAGGGAAATGACTTATCAGGTTCATATATCGTGTTAACGGAGAATGACCTGGTATGGAAAAAATTCATGCAGTTCATCCAAAAGCAAACACACTATTCGGAAGAAAACCTGGGTTTAAGCAAACTAAAACACCATATTCTACCACTGCTTCTCCAAAAAATTCTTCGCATGAATTTTGGTGAATTAGGTAAGCACTACTTGCATCTTCAATTCGATACTGAAATCCTGAAAGCAATCGAATTACATTTTTTAAATTTCACGACCCTATAATATTTTTAATCCCGCATTACACTAACCCCCATAAGGATTACGTTTCAGTGAAATATAAAATTAGATATGTTATGATTTTACCCTTTCTGAATATTCTTTAGTCCTCGTATCCACTTTGATTTTATCTCCCATGTTGATGAAAAGTGGTACTTTAATTTCAGCACCTGTTTCGATAGTAGCTGGTTTCAATGCATTGGTTGCGGTATTACCTTTAACTCCAGGCTCCGTATAAGTAACTTCAGCTTCAACAAAAGAAGGTAATTCCACTCCTAAAAAAGTTTCATCATCAGCCTTAACTATCGCCTCTACCTCTAATCCTTCTTTCAAAAACTGTGGAGAATCAATCAATTCCTTTTGCACGGCAACTTGCTCAAAAGTTTCAGTATGCATAAGGTGGTAGCCCATGTCGTCGTTATATAAATACTGATACTTTCTTCTTTCAATACGAACGGGGGTGATTTTTATTCCCGCTGTCCATGTGTGGTCGACCAACCTCCCGTTGTCTAAGTTCCTCAATTTTGTCCGTACAAAAGCAGGGCCTTTTCCAGGTTTAACGTGTTGAAATTCTACGATTTGAAATAATTTCCCGTCTTTTTCAAGACATAGCCCATTTCTGAAATCTGATGTATCCGCCATGTTTATTGTTTTTTATAGTCTCCTAAGTTAACTGTTTTATCGCATAAAAAATGCTCTTCCTCCTTATTGTTAGAACAGATAATTACCAAACGATCTTTTTTATATTTTACTAAATTTTCTTGATACCATTTAATTGCACGCTCATCCAAATTAGAGCAAGGTTCATCTAAAAACACGTAAGGTGTTTCACTTAAAAAGTTCAGAGCGAGTTTTAGTCGTTGTTTCATCCCTGACGATAATTCGCTGATAAGCTTACTCTCGCACCCATCCAAGTAGCAAAAATCAATTACCTTTTCAATGGACATGCTTGCTGTCAACTTTTTAAACTTAAAATGAAATTCAATGGCTTCAGTAACGCTATGCCCGCCAAACAATTCCACAAATGGAGCACAGACACTTACCTCCTTGTGGATTTGATCTTCGGTAATTGCTTTCGCTTCATCGATCCAACTTATAATGCCTTGAGATGGCACACTGTACCCACATAGCACTTTTAACAAACTAGATTTTCCAGAACCATTATGTCCTGTAATCAGGTAGCAAAATTCGTGAGAAAAAGAAAGGGAGACAGATTTAAAAATCCACTCCCCGTTAAACTGTTTGCCTATGTTGTCTAAGCTAATCTTCAAAATTATTATCCTTTTGGGCTAAAATATCCCTTCATGATTCCACGTTTGGATTCCTGCACAAAGGAAATAATTTCATCTCTTTCCTTTGATGCTTTTAACTCAGCTTCTACAAATGAAATTGCTTGAGAAGTATTATGGCCTTTCAAGTAAATCTGTCTATATATCCCTTGTATTTCGTTGATCTTTTCACTCACAAATCCTCGTCTTCTTAAACCTACGGAGTTAATTCCCACATACGATAAAGGCTCCCTAGCAGCCTTAGTGTAAGGAGGCACATCCTTTCTAACCAAAGCCCCTCCAGTAATCATAGCATGCTGACCAATGGTCACAAATTGATGAACCAAACTACCACCACCCAAAATAGCAAAATCTCCAACGGTCACATGACCGGCAAGATTTACACTGTTTGCTAAAATAGCGTGTTCCCCTATCAAACAATCATGAGCAACATGAACATAAGCCATCAACAAAACATTGTCCTTGATGACCGTCTTGTCTCTGTCCTTAGTCCCACGGTTAATGGTTACACATTCTCTTATGGTCACATTATCTCCAATTTCCACGGTTGAATATTCTCCACCAAATTTCAGATCCTGAGGAATTGCTCCTATGACTGCTCCAGGAAAAATTTTACAATTCTTACCTATTCTTGCACCTTCCATGATGGTCACATTGGAAGCAACCCAAGTTCCTTCTCCAATTTCTACATCTTTGTCAATTGTTACAAAAGGCTCAATTACAACATTCTTTGCAATTTTTGTTTGAGGGTGTACGTACGCTAGTGGTTGATTCATTATTTTCCTTTTATTTAATTTTTTGAATTTTAGCCATCATTTCTGCCTCAGCAACAACCTGACCGTTAACTGTAGCGATTCCTTTCATGTGAGCGATTCCCCTTCTGTAGGGTGACGCATAAGTTAAATCAAATACAATAGTATCTCCAGGAAGTACCATTTTTCTGAACTTTACTTTTTCAATTTTCATGAAAAAAGTCAAGTAATTTTCCGGATTCTCCAGGCCCGCAAGCACCAAAATCCCTCCGACTTGCGCCATGGCTTCCACTTGAAGCACTCCCGGAAAAATTGGTTGTCCAGGAAAATGACCTCGAAATATGTCTTCGTTTACACTTACATTTTTAACTCCGACCACTCTTTCAGGAGTCAATTCAATCACCCTGTCAACAAACAAAAAAGGTGGTCTATGAGGGAGTATCTTTTTAATTCCTTCCACATCCAGCACTGTGTTGTACAAATCATAATCAGGTACTTTGCTCATGATTTTTTTACCAAATTGTTTAAGTAGTTTACCGAAAGCAACATTGGAAGCATGTCCTGGTTTAGTAGCTATTATTTTCCCTTTGATTGGTTTTCCCACCAGGGTTAAATCGCCCACAATATCTAATAATTTGTGTCTTGCTGGTTCATTAACGTACTTCAAATCTAGGTTGTTAAGGATCCCTTCTTCTTTAACTAACACTTTCTTCTTGTTGAAAACAATTGAAAGTCGATTGAGTTCTTCTTGAGAAACCATTTTATCTACTACCACGATTGCATTGTCCAAATCACCTCCTTTAATAAGGTTGTTGTCCAATAAATACTCTAATTCGTGTAAAAAACAAAATGTCCTACAATCGGAAACTTCCTTTTCAAAATCCTCTATTTTGTCCAAAGTAGCATGCTGTTTCCCCAACACCTTCGAATTAAAATCAATCATCGAAACCACACTGTAGTTGTCGTGCGGAACAGCCATTAATTCAATTCCGCTCTCCGGATCCGTGTATTTAATGATTTCTGAAATTATCAAAAAGTCCTTTTCAACCCCTAAATCCTTCACCCCAACTTTTTTGATGGCATCGATGAATGGTTTTGAACTACCGTCCATGATAGGCACTTCTGGTGCATTGACTTCGATAACACAATTGTCAATGCCCAACCCAGTCAGGGCAGCTAATAAATGCTCCACTGTGGAGACACTAGCATTGTTTTGAGATATGGTTGTTCCTCTCTGAACGTCAGTTACGTTGTCCACGTCTGCTTTTATAACAGGATTATTTTCAAGGTCAACCCGAACGAAATTTATACCCGTATTCGCTTCTGAAGGCACAATGCTTAGGATAACATCGATTCCTGTATGAAGCCCCGATCCCTTCACCCTAACTACATCACAAACGGTCTTTTGGTTTTCAGTCATTTTAATAGAAATAAGACCACAAATTTAGTGCTTTTATTTCTCTTTATTCAACTGCTTATCTAATTCCTTTTCAAGTGTGTTGATTTTCAGTATCAAGTCAGGTAAATTTTTGAAACCTACATAACTTTTTTTGTACGGAAGAATATCAAATGCAGGCGAACCTTGGACTATAGATCCAGGTTTTTTGATGCTCTGCCCAATTCCTGACTGCGCAGCAATTTTAGTATTGTCAGCAATCGTCAAATGACCTACGATACCTACTTGTCCGCCAATCATACAATTTTTTCCGATTTTTGTGGATCCAGCAACACCCGTCTGGGACACTATCACCGTATTCTCTCCCACTTCCACATTGTGTGCAATCTGAACCAGATTATCCAACTTCACACCTTTCCTTAAAATAGTTGACCCCATAGTAGCTCTGTCTATACAGCAGTTAGACCCAATTTCAACATGATCCTCCAATATAACATTACCTATTTGAGGAATTTTTTCGTAATTATTTTCAGAATTAGGTGCGAACCCAAACCCATCACCCCCAATCACGGTACCTGAATGTATGGTGCATTTTTTACCCAATTTACAGTCATCGTATACAGAAACTCCTGAGTACAGTACACAACCGTCTCCAATAGAAACATTATCTCCAATGGAAACATTAGGATGAATTTTAACACCGTTTCCAATTTTACAATTTTCGCCAATTCTAACAAATGCCCCTAGGTAATTGTCCTCACCAACCTGTGCTGATTTCGCAATAAAAACAGGTTCTTCGATTCCCGATTTTTGATTTTTAAACTCCTCATATTTTCTCAGTAACAATGCGAAACTTTCGTACGGCTTTTCCACTTTAATTAAAGTAGCACTTACAGGTTTTTCTGGCGTAAACTCAGTTCCCACAATCACAACTGATGATTTACAACCGTATATATGATGAGTATATTTAGGATTAGCTAAAAAGGACAAGGCATTTTCGTGCCCTTCCTCAATTTTTGCAAATGCATTTACCGAAACGTCTTTGTTTCCTTCGATGCTCCCGTTCAATAACTCCGCAATCTGTTCTGCAGTAAAAATCATACTTTTAAATATTTTTAGGATAACACACAAAAAACTTTTTCACAGGCATACTCAAACTATTGATATTCAAATGGTCTGAGGCTTCAATCACATCACTCAACGTCCCGTCTTTGTTTAAAATTTTAATTTGTTTTTTTGGGTCGTACGCCACATTACTCACTGTACTTGTAAATACGGCTAAAGATAAGTCTTCTTGTGGAAAGTCAAAACTTTCTGTGGTTTTTGCTTCCAGGTCTCGGATTCTTTCTTCGGGAATTTCTTCGTTGCCTATTTCCACTTTGTACAACCTCCTATTTATCATCCATCTACATAAGTTCGACAGGGTGTAATTGTTGTGATTTTTCCACACTTTTATTGCTGATAAAATGTCATAGTCATCTAAGTCAGAAAAAACCTCTAATAAATCGGGATTATTAACAAAGTTCTCTTTGCTGTGGTCGTTGTATAAAAATTCTCGTAATGAAGGAGAGCAAAATAATTCTTCTCCTGACAAGGCTAACTCTTTCGCTTTTTTCAAGATATTAATCAACAAAAATTCAGCTGATATTACTGTTTTATGTAAATACACTTGCCAGTACATGATGCGCCTGGATACTAGAAATTTTTCAATGGAATAAATTCCTTTTCGATCCACTACTAGCTCGCCGTCTTTCACATTAAGCAATTTAATGATCCTGTCAACCCCAATTACACCCTCTTGGACACCCGTGTAAAAACTGTCTCGATTCAGGTAATCTAACCTGTCCACATCTAACTGACTGCTAATGAGCTGATGTAAAAAATGCTTTTGATAATTATCTTGAAAAATCTCTATAGCTAGTGAAAGCTTACCATCATGCTCCTTATTTAATTTTTTCATAAACATAATGGACAACTCTTCATGGTTTATGTTTTTCACCAAAGAGTGCTCCAAGGAATGTGAAAAAGGACCATGTCCAATATCATGCAATAAAATTGCAATTGCTAAAGCTTCTCTTTCTTTTTCGGTAATTATGACTCCCTTGGTGCGCAACACTTCCACAGCCTCCATCGCTAAATGCATTGCGCCAATAGCATGATGAAATCTTGTACTGTATGCCCCGGGATAAACCATGCTTGTTAAGCCCAATTGACGAATTCTTCTTAAGCGCTGAAAACAAGGACTTTCTATGATGTCAAAAATAATATCGTAAGGCAAAGAAATAAATCCATACAACGGGTCGTTGATTATTTTTCTTTTGTTTTGCACTTTGTGTATCAGATTTAAAAAGTAACTTGTATTTTTTCCACAACAAATTTAAATAAAACATATGTACCAAGTAAATATATTATGGGCAGACGATGAAATTGATTTACTTAAGCCTCACATCATGTTTTTAGAAGCTAAAGGTTACAAATTATCTACTGTAGTAAGTGGGAATGAAGCTCTTGATTTAGTAAAAGAGCAGCATTTCGACATTATTTTTCTTGACGAAAATATGCCTGGGTTGTCTGGGCTTGACACCTTGGTCGAAATAAAAAAAATCAGAAAATCAGTTCCGGTGGTAATGATTACCAAAAGCGAGGAAGAATATATCATGGAAGAAGCCATTGGTGGGGAAATATCAGACTACTTGATAAAACCAGTCAACCCCAATCAAATACTATTGTCAATCAAAAAGAATTTAGATGAAAAGCGACTGGTGAATGAGCATTCTACCCAAGCGTACCAAAGGGAGTTTCGTCAAATTTCCATGAAATTAAGTGACCAGCTAGATTATGATGACTGGGTTCAGCTGTACAAAGATTTAGTATACTGGGAATTAAAATTAGGAAATGGCGCCGACAACGACATGCTGGAAATATTAAACTCGCAAAAACTAGAAGCAAACCAACAGTTTTCACGATTTATTGAAAATAATTACTTGGACTGGATGCAATCAGGTGAAGACAAACCGTTACTGTCTAATCAAGTTTTTGAGCAAGTAATTATTCCTGACTTGGGAACTAAACCAGTATTTGTATTTGTGGTAGACTGTTTACGATATGATCAATGGAAAGTAATGCAGCAAGAAATATCTCAATATTTCGTTACAGAAAAAGACGATTGTTACTATTCGATTTTACCTACTACGACACAGTATGCTAGGAACTCTCTTTTTTCTGGTTTGCTTCCTTCAGACATTCAAAAGAAATTCCCTAAGCATTGGATTGACGAGGATGACGATGAGTCGAAAAATAATTATGAGGAATTTTTTCAGGAGGAACTGCTTAAAAGAAAAGGCCTTAACCTAAAGACTAAATACGAGAAGATCACAAATTTGAACAAGGCAAAGAAGGTGGTTGATAATTTTCATCAGTACTTCCAAAATGATTTGACAACCATCGTATACAATTTTGTAGACGCCTTGTCACATGCACGGACTGATACTAAAATCATCCGTGAATTAGCAGAAGACGAAAAAGCTTATCGCTCGTTAACAAAATCTTGGTTTATACACTCTCCCTTTTTAGAAATGCTGAAAAAAATTGCTGAAAAAGACGCAATTTTGTACATCACAACAGACCATGGATCGGTAAAAGTTGATGAACCTTCACAAATGATCGCTGATAAAAGCGTGAACAATAACTTACGGTACAAAGTGGGTAAAAGCATGCAGTATAAAGAGCATGACGTATTTGAAATAAAAGATTTATCTGCTGCGAAACTGCCTAAATCAAACTTTAATTCAAAATTTATATTTGCTAAAGAAAATAAATTTTTCGCATACAAAAACAACTATAATCATTACGCCAAATACTATAAAGACACTTTTCAACACGGAGGAATATCCATGGAGGAAGTAATAATTCCAATTGTGAAGCTTAAAAGAAAATAATGAAAATAAGTATTTCTTCCACTGATGAACTGCCTAGAGTAGCTCAAGAAATTCTGAACAAACACCCAAACAAAAGAATATTCCTTTTCAACGGTGGTATGGGAGCTGGGAAAACCACATTGATCAAAGAATTGTGTAGTCATCTGGGAGCTAAGGATAGCGTCAGTAGTCCTACTTTTTCCATTGTAAATGAGTACCTAGTGGGCGAATCACCTTTGTATCATTTTGATTTTTATCGACTAGAGAACGTGAACGAAGCACATGACATGGGCACCGAAGAATACTTTTTTAGCGGTCATTATTGTTTTATTGAATGGCCAGAGATAATAAGTAATTTACTTCCCGCCCCTGATAAATGTGTTACTATTGATATATTTGTAGAAGAGCAAACGCGTAGTTTTACTTTTTAACGAAAAAATCATGGATTCGGAAATCATCAGACAACTTGCAAAGTCAGGTTTATTGCCGCAAGAAGAAATGCTTGAGGTAAAAACCAAAAACAGTAAATTATTCATTGGAATTCCAAAAGAAACAGGCTTTCAAGAAAAGCGAGTTGCTTTGGTGCCTGAAAGTGTAGGACTGTTAGTTAACAACGGTCACCGTGTAATCATTGAAAGTAAAGCTGGCGAAAAGGCAGGGTTTAATGACAACGATTACAGTGAAGCGGGTGCTGAAATTATTTTTGACACCAAAGAAATATATCAAGCCAATGTAGTCATGAAGGTTTCCCCTCCAACATTAGAGGAAATTGAAATGTTTGACGCGTTAAAAAAACAGTTACTTATTTCATCTTTGCAATTAAAGATTCAGCCTCGTGATTTTGTTCGACTACTTTCTAAAAAGAAAGTGACAGCCATTGCCTACGATTATATACAAGACCAAGATGGGGTGTACCCAATAATTCGTTCTATGAGCGAAATCGCAGGTACCACCAGCATCCTTATAGCCGCAGAATATTTGAGTAACACAAATGATGGTCAAGGAATCATGTTAGGAGGAATTGCTGGAGTAAAATCTGTGGAAGTGGTAATTATTGGTGCAGGAGGAGTCGCTGAATCAGCAGCAAGAGCAGCCCTTGGACTAGGCGCAACTGTAAAAGTTTTTGATGATGAAATTTACAAATTAAGAAGATTAATTACTGCTCTAGGACAACGGATTTTCACTTCAATTATTCAACCAAAATTATTAGCAAAATCATTAAAACATGCGGATGTTGTTATTGGTGCATTAAGGCCAAAAGATGGATTGGCTCCATGTGTGGTGACGGACGAAATGGTTAGCGCTATGAAATTTGGGTCGGTAATCGTGGATGTGAGCATCGACAATGGAGGGTGTTTTGAAACTTCCGAAGTCACAACTCACGACAATCCGACTTTCAAAAAATATGGAGTAATTCATTATTGTGTGCCTAACATTGCCTCCCGAGTGAGTAAAACGGCATCTTATGCTTTAAGTAACGCATTCACTCCTATGCTCCTGGAAATGGGAAGGGTCGGAGGTATTGAAAAAATGTGCCGAACAAACCTAGGGGTTCGCCATGGAATTTACATTTACAATGGGTGCGTCACAAACCGAATTTTAGCCGAATCTTTTGACATGCCGTACAAAGACATAGATTTATTGATGGCTGCCTTTTAATTTTTTTGATTCAAAATAAGATTACACATGAATAGAAAACGTCGATTTTTTATCTTTTTTGCAAGCGCTGGTTTGATGTGTTTTTTCATTTACTTTACATTAGCTGTACGGCAAGATGACCCACTTAAAAAATGGGGGCAATGGATGCCTGGAAACAAAGTAAAAGCCATGATTTTAGACCGAGAAACAGCTTCGGGAACCTTACCAAAAAGAATATATTACAATGACCAAGTAAAAGAGAAAATGGAACGTCTTAACATCAGTGCTCTTGAAATTCAACACAACCTTCGTGATGCCAATGTGGAATTTTCGCACGAAAAAACCAAACCTAGAGAAACCCCAAAAAGATACTACTTGATAGAAACCATCAATAAAACGCCATATTTTGTGGTGGTAGAAGTTTCAAAACAGCACAGTACCGTCATCGAATTCGGAAAATTAGAGGGGAATATTGAATGTAATTAAGTTGCGATTTTATTTATTCAACGAATATATCTTTACATTACTTAAATCACTCCAAGCGTAATTGATACCTTTTCCAACGAAGGATTTATCGAACTTACTGGGTCTAAATACTACCACATTTGGGCAGTCAAGACCTAAGCTGTTTGAATGAGATAACTTTCCTTCAATGACAATGGCCACCGTTTTACTCCCTTTGGTATTAAGAGCTACAGTTCCTATTCCATTGTTTGCGTTTTCTTGAGCCTCAATAAGTACACTTTGGTCACTAGCGAGACCTATCTCCGTCCAATCACTCGAAACCTTCACAAAATCTAAAATTTCATCGTAAGGCAAAAATAATCCCCCATCACCTTTCATTTCATAGCCATAGTACTTAGCAAAAGCAATCGCTACGTAACTTTTACAAGCATGATTTTCTGTTGTTTCATTTTTACATTGAATAAATTCTGACTGACTCTCCACCAAGTCATTCACATCGAGTGAGGCAGTCACTTTATTTGCAGGGGACTCTGAAGGCCCTCCGCATGAAACAACTAATAAGGAAATAGAAATAAAAAATAAAAGTTTTTTAACCATAATAAAGAGTATGTTAATTTTGCAGTAGTAAAGCTACTAAAAAATGAAATACCAATAATTACCTGCATTTAACAATCACTTCGAAATACTGTATTGGAAGGTTTACAAGTGGGTGAATCTTATGAAACACTAGGATACCTCTCGGGATCAACTTCGTTCATTAAATTATAAACAGCATCAAAAATACTATCAACATTAGGTTTCGAGAAATAATTCCCGTCGGAACCATAAGCTGGTCGATGGTCTTCTGCTGACAACGTCCTTGGTGATGAATCTAAATACTCGTACCCATCTTGATTGTCTAATACTTGTTGCATCATGAATCCTGTAGCGCCACCACTTACATCTTCATCTAGAAACAACACCCTAGATGTTTTCTTTAAACTATCTACAATTATCCCCGGAGTGTCAAATGGCATCAACGTTTGAACATCTACGAGTTCAACTGATATCCCTACTACGTTCAATTCTTTAATAGATTCTAAGGCTATTTCTACCAATGATCCATATGTTACTATGGTCACGTCGGAACCCTCACGAATTACTTCAGGAACGCCTAACGCAACTTTGAATTCCCCCAGGTTAGTGGGTAAGTTTTCCTTTTTTCTGTAGTGCAATAATGGCTCAACAACCAAAGCTGGATCGTCAGCATCCAATAAATTATTGTACATTCCTGCTGCTTGAGTCATGTTTCTTGGTACACAAATGCATAAACCTCTCAAACTGTGTAACAACATTCCCATTGGAGAGCCTGAATGCCAAATCCCTTCAAACCTATGCCCTCTTGTCCTGATAATTATTGGAGCTTTTTGACCTCCTTTTGTCCTGTAGTGCAATGATGCTAAATCGTCGGTGAGCGTCATTAAACCGTATACGACGTAATCCAAATACTGCACCTCAGCCACTGGTCGTAAACCTCTGATCGCCATCCCAACACCTTTTCCCATTATCGTAGCCTCTCTGATTCCCGTATCAAAAACTCTTTCGACTCCGTACTTAACTTGTAATCCTTCTAAACTTTGGTTGACGCCTCCTATTTTCCCCGAATCCTCCCCGAACAAAAACACTTTTGGATTTTTGCTTAATTGTGCATCAAAATTATCTCTGATGACAATCCTGCCGTCCACTAAATTTTCACCATCGTATGTAGCTGGAACAGCTTTCTGATTAGCCGCGGCTTTTTCAGAATGGCTGTATAATAATGAATTATAACGCTCAAAATTGAGAGAATTTTGTTCATTCAGCCAATTAGCCAAGGCGTGCTTTTCAGCAATATTTTCGAAACGAACTAGTCTCAATACTTTTTTAATCGCTGAAACCATGTAATGGCGGTAAAGGTCCATTTCTGAAGTAAGCTCAGTTTTCACTGTCTTTATTTTAGTTCGATACCTGCTTTTTGAAGCTACTTGATCAATCAAAGAAAGCACTCCTTTCAAATCTTCTTTTAGTGGCTCAATGTAGGCTTTCCAAGCCGCATCTTTAGCGGTACGAACTGTTTGCTTTGCCAATACTTGAATTTCATCGAGCTCTTGCTCTGTCGCAAATTTATTTTCGATTAACCACTTTTTGAACTGTAAGTTACAATCGTATTCCTTTTCCCATGCTAAACGTTCCTTGCTTTTGTACCGTTCGTGTGAACCTGAAGTAGAGTGACCTTGGGGTTGCGTTAAATCTTCCACATGTACCAATACTGGCGTGTGTGTTTCACGTGCTATGGCCGCAGCTTTTTCGTAAGCCTCCACCAAGGCAGGATAATCCCATCCTTTTACTTTTATAATTTCAATCCCATTAGTTCCTTCTTGCTTTTGCAATCCAGATAAAGCCTCACTTATGCTTGCTTTGGTAGTTTGCATTTCCTTTGGAACAGAAATCCCATGTGCATCATCCCAAATAGAAACAACAGCTGGGATTTGCAGTACACCCATGGCATTCATTGCTTCCAAAAATATCCCCTCCGATGTACTTGCATCACCAATGGTACAAAAACAAACCTCATTCCCGTTTTTTGAAAGTGTATCAAATTGCTTTAAATCAGGAATGTTCCTGAACATTTTTGACGCCAAAGCTAGTCCTACAGTCCTTGGCATTTGAGCTGCCGTAGGGGATAAATCAGTACAAGTAATTTTTAATTTGGTCATGTCTTTCCATGTACCATCCTCATTAATGTACCTGGTTCCAAAATGGGCATTCATCTGACGACCACCGGAATGTGGTTCATGCTCTAAATCTGTATGTGAATACAACTGCGCATAAAATTGCTGAAAAGTCACCTCTCCAATAGCTAAAACAAAGGTTTGGTCTCGATAATATCCCGAACGGAAATCACCGTTTTTAAATTGACGGGCTAAAGCTATTTGCGCTACCTCCTTCCCATCACCAAAAATTCCAAACTTAGCCTTACCAGTAAGCACTTCACGTCTACCTAGAAGTGAAGCTTCTCGACTTTCTACAGCAAGTGTATAATCCGCAAGAACTGACTTTTTAAAATCGCTCAAGCCAATTTCAGACCCAGAAGAAACATCATTTTTTAAAGAATCATCCATTAACATACAGCTTGTAGATGTTGCGAAAGTACTAATTTTAAAGTACTATCAGAAATAAAGAAGGATATTGCATCCCTATCCGCGCCTTCCCCATAATCATATCACAAAAAAGAGCCAAACTTTCGTTTGACTCCCTTCCATTATTAAAACTGACTTTTACTATTTATGCAAGGCATAACCCATTGACAATCCAAACAACCAACCGTCTTTATCAGGTATTGCATAAAAATTAATAGGAATGTTCATACTCCCGGCTTTGAAACTTTTTCCAACTGCCCACACCCAAGAACTAATCAATTTTGTGGTACCTCGGCTGTCCATTCTTGTTGTTTTACTTGCATTTTCACCTGGTTCTTGATCATTCCACAACACCCATGATAAAGACCCGCTGTCTCCTTCTCTGTAAAATCCATTTGCAATTTTTCTTAACCTAAAGGATGGCCCAAACCCAAATTCCCACCCACTTTTAGTTGCTCTGAATCCATTCAGCGCCGAAAAAGAAGGAACCGCTGTTTGTTGATCAAGTCCAGTCAATGAAAAATTGAGTTGAAACACCGCTTGAAAAGGCCCAGTGTATAAGTATTGTTTTTCAAATTGGTACCCAATCACCGTCATAAATGGTTTCTTACCAAACCCACCGCTACTTTTTCCCGCAGTAATAACATTTTCCATCATTCCAGTTTGATATGACCCTCCAAACCTTGGTCCTGATAAATTGTGCCGTCTAACCGCTGGACCTTCCATGTTTCCTTGAGTCGCTCTTGTATAATCATAAATGTTCAATAAATTTTCATCTATTTCTTTATCGAACAATTTATAAACAGCTAGCTGAATTAAACGTTGCGCATTCTTTTCAGACCAATAAAACTCTGAATATGAATTTTTAATTGTTTCTTTTTTTACAACATCAATTAATCGCAATGAAATAATAGCTTTGTCGCCGATTACTTCCGCAGATCCTGACACCACATATTTAACTTTTAATTCTGAACCTATCTTTGCCAAACAATTGATACCATAACATTTGTCTAAGTTGACGGGGTTTTTCTCCAGCGATTCTTGAACAGTGTACTTATCAAGCACTTGGTAGCGTTCCATCTTTGCGATTTCTGTACGAGTGATGGTCACATACTGTTGCTTTGTTAATGATTTACCGACAATATCAAAATTAATGACAGCAATTTTTTCTTGAGCATTACCAATTAAACTTGCTCCTGCTAACAATAGAATTAAACTTAACCTTTTCATAATCTTAAATTTTAGTTTGTACTTATTTCGTTACTAATTAAATGATCACTTTCGACCACCGATACAAAATTAAGTGCAAACGTGTCCATTGTTGAAATTGATTAATACATACGGGACAAAAAGAAAATTAGAAACATCAAATAAAACTACTATTCACTTTTGATTCATGCTGTTTTTGTGAATTTCACAAATAACAATACTAGTTTTTGTTATTTGTGAATATTTTAATTGGATGAGTTTTTATTTTTTGCGAAAAAAAATACAAAGTAATACCAGAATCGAAACCTCAAAATTGATTTATCAATCCCCAAACTAGAAGTTTTTACCTATTTTTACGTGCATGAATTGGATCAGCGTCAAAGAACAATTACCTGAGGATAATCAGACCGTACTGGCTTACATTCCTTACAATAGGGTTCCTACCCCGGGAGATCCTTCGGTCACTGTTCTACAACCCTTGAAGATTTTAGTTTTTAACGAAGATTTTTACGGAACCCATAAACCACGACATAAACGATCTGAAAGCGACCATTTTTGGAGCGGTATTGGTTTATGCAACCACTTTTTTCAAGAAATAAGCCATTGGATGGCATTACCAAGTAAACCTTAAATTTAGCCAAACATGGCGGGAATATATCTGCACATTCCTTTTTGTAAACAAGCTTGTCATTACTGTAATTTTCATTTTTCAACGAGCTATGAAAAATATAGGGACCAGATGTTAAATGCTTTAGTCAAGCAATTAATTCATGATGCACCACTTCTTCCATCAGAAGTCAACACGATTTACTTTGGTGGAGGAACTCCCTCACTACTATCAAAAAGTGAACTAAATAATTTAATTACTACCATCAAGATGAATTACAAGGTGTCTCAGCATGTGGAAGTAACGTTGGAAGCGAACCCCGATGACGTTACAATAACCAAAGCAAGTGATTGGTTTGCTGCGGGGGTTAATCGGTTGAGTATCGGAGTACAAAGTTTCTATCAAGAACATCTTAGTACCATGAATAGAGCTCATGACGCTAAAGAGGCCGAAAATGCTATTCACATTATCAAAGAAGTCGGTTTTACTAATTACTCGGTAGACCTGATGTTTGCCTTACCTGGCTTAACTGACCAGATGTGGC
>JBLIAZ010000003.1:0-32564 GCA_047631875.1 Saprospiraceae bacterium | reverse complement strand
TTAGTGAGTTTGATATTCACTCTATTGAACAGCCTATCAAAGCAGGAAAGTGGAAAGCTATGAAATCAATTTGTGCTAACTCCCCTATTCCAATCGCTTTAGACGAGGAATTAATTGGAATTGTAGGCTGGGCCAAAAAGCAAAAACTGATTCAAACGATTAAACCGCAATACCTCATTTTAAAACCAAGCCTAGTCGGCGGGTTCAAAAGCACGGAGGGTTGGATAAACATTGCCAAAGCCTATGGTGTGGGCTGGTGGATCACCTCTGCACTTGAAAGCAATGTAGGCTTAAATGCCATTGCACAATTTACTTTTGCAACAGGTAATAAAATGCCACAAGGACTTGGCACAGGAAGTCTTTTTAGCAATAACATTGGTGAGGTTAATTTTTTAACGTCAAACCAGTTTAATTTCAGGAAGTTTGAAATTCCTGCTTAACATTATTTCAAAACAACAGCATAACCTAACACATTAACGCATGTCTTCTTCAAATAAAAAAGTAGCAATCATTGGTGGAGGTGCAGCTGGATTTTTTGCAGCGATAAATTGTAAAACAAACTATCCTACACATGATGTTGACATCTTGGAAAAATCTCAAAAAACATTATCCAAAGTAAAGGTGTCAGGTGGAGGAAGATGCAATGTGACCCACAACTGCATGGACATTGGGGCTTTGTTGAAATTTTATCCACGAGGTGGTAAAAAGCTAAAAAAAGTATTTTATCAGTTTAATCCGTCGCACACGATTGAATGGTTTAAAGAAAGAGGTGTTGCTTTAAAAACAGAAGCGGACAACAGGATGTTTCCCATAACGGACAAGTCTCATACCATCATCAATTGCTTTCATGACGAAATTGATAAATTAGACATTAAAGTCAAGCTTGGCTTCAACGTTAATTCATTAACTGTTCACGGTGACCAATTCATTGTTACAAGTGACAACATCGAGTACCTATACGATAAAGTAATTGTGGCAAGCGGTGGTAGTCCAAAATTGGGAGGATTCGATTGGTTAAAAGACTTAGGACATGAAATAATAAAACCTGTTCCCTCTCTGTTTACTTTCAACATGCCTAATGAAAACACGGCTGAGCTCATGGGACTTGTTGCTCCCAATGCAAAAGTGAAAGTGCAGGGTACAAAAATCCAACAACAAGGACCACTGCTCTTCACTCACTGGGGCATGAGTGGTCCCGCAGTATTAAAAACGTCTGCTTGGGGAGCGAGGGTCTTGAGTGAAATGAACTACGAATACATTATTTCGGTAAATTGGAATGGCTTTGAAAACGAAGATTTAGTGAGGGAGAGTTTACAAAAAACTAAAGTTCAACAACATAAAAAGAAAATTGCCAATGCAAATCCATTTGAAGAAATCACAGCGAGGTTGTGGAGTTATTTGCTACAAAAGGCAGGAGTTGACGAAACAATTATTTGGGCTGAATGCCCCAAAAAAGGGCTAAACAAGCTGGTCAACGTACTATTCAATGACATTTATGATGTCCGAGGGAAAACTACTTTTAAGGAAGAATTTGTAACCTGTGGTGGAGTTTCCTTAGCCGATGTCAACATGAAAACCATGGAAAGCAATTCATGTCCTGGATTGTACTTTACTGGGGAAGTACTGAACATTGATGGGGTCACTGGTGGGTTTAACTTCCAAGCTGCCTGGAGTACAGCTTTCGTTGCCGCAAAACTAAACAGTTAATTAAACTCGAACTTTTAACCTAAAGTATCATCCCAGCTCCGACGGTTTCAAAACTAAAACTGTCTACCAATATTAGACTTCCTGTACCTCTGTTCTTTTTGTAACCATCCACCATGACAGATTTTGAGGTTTTTATTTTAATACGACCAATGTCGTTCATGCCAATTTCTTTATCCCCCTCAAGAGGCTCAAGGTTGTTGATGTTCACTTTATAAACTACTTCCTTGACAATCCCTAACACTTCGTTTGAAGTATTCCTTAAAATGTATTTTGCTCCTAGCTTTAACTTTGAGCTGTTCATCCAGCAGATCATTACATCTAACTCTTGCGTACATTCAGGCTGGTTATCAGGCTTCGCCAATACATCACCCCTTGAAGCGTCAATTTCATCGTTTAAGGTAATGGTTACCGACATTGGAGGAAATGCCTCGCCGATCAATTGATCCCCATTGTAAATTTCTTTGATCGTAGACTCAAAGCCAGATGGTAGGGAAATAATTTTTTCTCCAACCTTAAACACTCCTCCCTCCACTTTACCAGCAAACCCTCTAAAATCTCTGTATTTCTCTGATTGGGGTCTGATTACTCTTTGTACAGGAAACCTAGCGTCAGCGAAATTACGATCTTGTACAATTTGCACATTTTCTAATGTTTCAAGAAGTGGCATACCATTATACCAAGACATTTTATTTGATTGATCCACTACATTGTCACCTAACAAGGCTGAAATAGGGATGAATTTTACATCTTGAATATTTAAGCTCTTTGCAAACTCGAGGTAATCTGTTTTTATGTTTTCAAAAGCAACTTGATCAAAATCGACCAAATCCATTTTGTTTACACAAACAATGACATGCTTGATGTTAAGCAAAGACGCAATGTAAGTATGACGTTTTGTTTGTTCAATTACACCATGTCTTGCATCAACCAGAATGATACTTAAATTAGAAGTAGAAGCTCCAGTAACCATGTTCCTTGTGTACTGGATATGGCCTGGTGTGTCAGCAATGATGAATTTTCGTTTTGGAGTAGCAAAATACCGGTATGCCACATCAATGGTAATTCCTTGTTCTCGTTCAGCTTTCAATCCATCGGTTAACAAAGCAAGGTTTACTTGTTCGTCTCCACGTTTTTGACTTGAGGCTTTGATCGCTTCTAATTGGTCTTCGAAAATAGCTTTTGAATCGTACATCAACCTACCAATTAAGGTGCTTTTCCCGTCATCTACACTTCCTGCCGTTGAGAACCTAAGCAAGTCCATGTCTAAATATCCTTTAGTATCAATTTTCATCCTCTGTAATTTTTCATTTCAACAACACCGATCTTTATTCAGTTGCTGTCATGTATAATGTCTTAATTGCTGATAACGTATGTACTCAATTAAAAATACCCTTGTTTTTTCCTATCCTCCATTGCAGCTTCAGAACGTTTGTCGTCTGCCCTGTTTCCTCTTTCTGTTTCACGTGCAGCTGCCACTTCTTCAATTACCTTGTCTAAGTCATCAGCATCCGACAAAATAGCACCAGTAATGGTCATGCAACCTAAGGTCCTGTATCTTATTTGCATTTCTTCGTACACCTCCTCACCAATTAAGGTATTGAAAGGTGATTCCGAAATCAAAGTACCGTTGCGTTTTACCACATTACGCATGTGCGAAAAATAGATACTTGGCAACGCTATGTTTTCCTGCTTTATGTATTGCCATACGTCCATTTCCGTCCAATTAGAAATTGGAAATACTCTGAACGACTCACCCATGGCTTTTTTACCATTGTACAAATTCCATAGTTCTGGACGTTGATTTTTCGGATCCCATTGTCCAAACTCATCCCTGTGTGAGAAAAAACGTTCTTTGGCTCTTGCTTTCTCCTCGTCTCTTCTTCCTCCTCCAAAAGCTGCGTCGTACTGACCTTCCTCTAGTTTCTCTAATAATGTGATGGACTGCAAAGCATTCCTCGAAGGGTTCAACCCCTTTTCCTCCCTTGCTGTGCCTTTGTCAATGGAGTCTTGAACCAAGCCTACATCAAGATGAACTCCGTATAGTTTTACTAAGTTATCACGGAAATCTAATGCCTCCGGAAAATTATGCCCTGTGTCAATGTGCAACAATTTAAAAGGAATTTTTGCTGGCCAAAAAGCTTTATAAGCCAAGTGAACCATGGTAATAGAATCCTTTCCTCCCGAAAACAACAACACTGGGTTTTCCATTTGCTCTGCCACTTCTCTGAAAATATGAATTGCTTCAGATTCCAGTTGTGCCAAATGATTTAATTTATGTTCAGCCATGCTATAATGCTATTTCTTTTAATACTTTATTCAATAATTCTGTTTGACAAGCCTCAAAACTTAACTCGTCCGTATTCAATTCCAAAAATGGTGATTGAGGTGCTTCAAACGGAGCGTCCAATCCTGTGAAGTTTTTAATTTCACCAGCCATTGCTTTTTTATACAAACCTTTTACATCACGTTGAGCACAAACTTCAAAAGAAGCATTGATGTACACCTCTCGGAAATCACGCTCACCAATGATTGTTTTTGCTTGTGTTCTAATTTCAGTTGTAGGACTTATGAAGGAGCAAATTACCACCTCCCCATTTTCCACAAAAAGTTTAGCAATTTCAGCTGCTCTTCGTATATTTTCAATCCTGTCTTGGTTGGTGAAACTTAAATTACTATTAATCCCAGACCTCAGGTTGTCACCGTCCAACAATTTAGTTTGAATACCTTTTTCGTACAAAGCATTTTCAAGTGCCCGTGCCAAAGTGCTTTTTCCTGAGCCGGACAAACCACACATCCATAATACCACACCTTTGTGCCCCAACATTTTCTCTTTGTCGGCTTTTTGAAGCAAGGTGTCTTTTATGGAAAATATGTTGTTGCTCATTTATGCGGTTGGTTGTACAAATTTCAAGTTACTGGCACATAAAAATGGCCCATTCAATAGGTTTTTTTTATTGTAAGTAAAAATTTCTTTCCCCTCCAAATCCTTGTACACCCCCCCTCCAGCAGCATTCACTATAGCATGTCCAGCAGCAATATCCCACTCCATGGTTGGCCCGCTCCTGTAATAAACATTTGCTTGCCCAGAAGCTATCATGCAAAACTTTAATGAACTCCCCACTGAAATAGCTTTTGATACGCCAATACTTTCATAAAAATTAGACTCTTCTTGTTTTGCATGAGATTTACTTCCCACTGCAATCCAATCGGCTGTATCATTCACTTTCATTGGCTTTAACTCACCGTCTCCTTTTTTCATAAACGCTCCCTCTTGCACAGACCCAAAATAATAAGTGTCTTGAACAGGAACGTAAATCCCTCCAAAAACAGGAACTCCATCCGTCACCAAGGCTATGTTCACAGTAAATTCACCGTTGCGGTTAATGAATTCTTTTGTGCCGTCTAAAGGATCAACCAACCAAAAACTTTTGTAATCAGCTCTATCAGAATAAGGAATTTGCTTCCCTTCTTCGGAAACAATAGGAAAGGAAAAGTTATCTTTTAAATAAGCGACAATCAAATTATTTGCAGCTGTATCAGCTTGTGTTAACGGACTTTCGTCTTCTTTGTAATCCACTCGGATTTCTTCGTTATTGTACACATCCAAAATCACCTTTCCAGCGGCTTTTAAAATCGGTAAAATATTTTGGATTGTTGGCATCATAAACTACAAGAATATTCAAAATTCGTGGTGCAAATTTACGATGTATAGTGCAGCTTTCAAAACTTATGTGACAATAATCACACAAGGTATTTTACATAGAAATATATACTCAGACCACACAGCTTGTCGATTTTTTCACTTGGCCATTTCCCTTTTCTCTTTGTTGAAAAACGAAACCGTAGCTATGGCTATGATTGAGTTTTTCGCCTTGACAAAAGAAAAATAGTCTTCGTCAAAACTCCTAAAAATCTGTGTGATTTGAGTATAACTTCTGATTTTTAATCAAAAACTTCGAACCTAGAATTTTTACTGATGAACTCCGGCACAATCTTTTTCATGATCCGCACCGTTTTGTCGATGTCGTTCGCAGACAACTTTTTGAAAAGATCAGCATAGGTTTTATTGATTTCCTCAATCTCATACTCCCGTACTTTACCAATCATGATTTTAGGATGATGAGTAGGCAGGGTGTTTTCTTTGTTATTCAATAATTCTTCATATAATTTTTCACCTGGCCGTAATCCAGTAAAGGCAATTTCAATGTCTTTCCCTAACTCCAACCGAGACAGCTTTATCATCTTTTTCGCAAGGTCAATTATTTTCACTGATTCACCCATGTCAAATACGTAAATCTCACCTCCTTTACCCATACTGCCAGCTTCTAAAATTAATTGACAAGCTTCAGGTATGGTCATGAAAAAACGAGTCACATCTGGATGAGTCACGGTAATTGGACCTCCATTTTCAATTTGTTTCCTGAATCTTGGAATCACAGAACCATTAGATCCTAACACATTTCCAAAACGAGTAGTCACAAAATTAGTGTCGCCTGCACCATTTAAACTTTGCACATAAATTTCTGCGATTCGCTTTGACGCACCCATGATATTTGTTGGGTTTACTGCTTTGTCTGTTGAAACAAAAACCATTTTTTGAACACCATGACTAACACATAAATCAGCAATTAATTTAGTTCCAAAAATATTAACACGTACGGCTTCCAACGGATTACCTTCCATCATAGGAACATGCTTATAAGCAGCAGCATGATAAACTAATGTCGGATTGAACTTTGAAAACACTTCGTCCATTCGTTTTGGATTAGTGACGTCAGTGATGACTGTTTCAATGTCGATGTAAGGATACTTTTCCCTCATTATTAAATCCAAATCATTCAAAGGTGTTTCTGCCTGATCCAAAATAATAAGTTTTGCAGGTTTAAAAGACGCCACTTGCTTTACAAGTTCACTGCCTATTGATCCGGCTGCACCAGTAACCAAAATACATTTTTCCTTGATCTTCTCTTCTACTGATTCATTACTGATCACAATGGGCTTCCTGCCCAGTAAGTCTTCAATTTTAACCCTTTTTATTTGCTTAAAACTAAGCTCTCCTCTTATCCATTTTGCAGCAGGTGGAACATCAAAAATTCTAGTATCGTATTTCAAACACAAATCAACAATTTGCTGTTTTTTTACAGCATTTAAGTCTTGTACTGATATTGTAATGTGGTGAATTTTGTTCTTCTTCAACACACTTTCTAAGTCTGCTTCGTCGATTATTTTGATTCCTTCTATTTTTTTTCCAACTCTGCCAGTACCTCCATCAACAAATGCAACCACTTGGTACTTTGTTCCAGCATCTCTTTCTAAGGCCTTTTTAACCATGTGAGCTAGTTCGTCAGCCCCATACACCACCACATCTCTCTTGTCTTTGTTGTCGTTTTTATACTGCTCATACACTTGCTTAACCGTCAAGCGAAACAGTACCATAAAAAAGAATGTCACCATGAAATCAATTAGGATAACCGCACGTGGAATGTTAAAGTTGATGTCAAAATACCAGCAAAAAAAGTTGATCATCAAAAGGCTTAAACTTCCCAAAGCAAGGATCCCAAACAAACCTTGTATATCTCTACTTTCTGTATACCGTATAATCCCATGGTATGTTCGACCAAAAATAAAACTCAATGTCCTTACCGAAAGTAACACGACCGACACTACAAAAAGTTGTTGAAACTCTTCGTCTGTAATTACAAAATCAAACCTCAGTAGATAAGAAACGATAAGTGAGGCCAAACAAATGACAACATCTGTCAGTAAAATAAACCACTTGGGTGCATTTTTATGTGAGAATAATTGTTTCATTGTAGTGCAAAGATAGTCCTATTTACTGATAAAAAGCAACCTCATTAAAACGCCACCAAATAATCACATCCATTATTGTACATTGAACATCCCCAAGCTGTTTTTCCTTTTTTCACAATTCCTTTTTTACATTTTGGGCAAGGCGCCTGTTCTTTTATCAGTTGAGTTGTAAACCAGTGATCAAGAATTAAATTGATATTTTCCTGAATGGGAAGTTGCTTTTGTTGAATTAACTCCCCTACTTTTTTATCCGAAATGAGTACATTTTCTATTTGAAAAGGAACGGTAAAATCACAACCATTTTTCCAATCGGTACATCCGTATGCCTGTTTACCCTTAACAATACTGCCCATTTCACATTTTGGACAACGAATTTTAGTGTGAGCAGGATTACTCATTCTTACTTCGTCAGTTAAATTAGTCACCAGCTCTTTCATCTCTTTTATAAAATCAGATGAACTGTACTTGTTGTCTTCAATTTCACGCAGTTTTTTCTCCCACTGTCCTGTTAACGCTGGCGATTTCAATGTAGGATTCTCAATGAGTTGAATAAGCTTAATCCCTACCGAAGTTGGAAGTAATTTCTTTTTATTTTTTTCAATGTATTTTCTTCGAAACAAAGTTTCAATGATGTTTGCTCTTGTTGACGGCCTACCAATACCATTATCCTTCATGATTTGCTGAAGTTCTTCATCGTCAACCGCTCTCCCGGCAGTTTCCATTGCTCTCAACAAAGTAGCCTCAGTATACTCCTTTGGAGGATTTGTGAATTTTTCCTCGAACAAAGGATCATGTCTTCCAGACTCCCCTTTTTCAAAATTTGGCAATAAATTCTTTTTAGCTGTATTTTCTTGTTCACTTTTTCCTGAATCATATACGGCTCGCCAACCCATCTCAAGAATTTGCCTACCTGTTGCCTTAAAACTTAATTTTCCAACAGCCGCTTTCACCGTGCTGTTTGACACCAAACATTCGGGATAAAAAGCTGCAATGAACTTTAAAGTAATCAGCTTGTACAACTTTTGCTCATCGCCCCCAATCGCACTAGCATGAACTCCGGTTGGAATAATTGCGTGGTGATCAGTGACTTTTTTATCATTGAACACTTTTTTTGATTTTTTAATTTTCTTCCCCTTTAATGGGGCCAATAAATCATAATAATCTTTTAAGCCATTGAATATACCCTTGATTTTTGGATACTGGTCGTTAGGCAAAAAAACCGTATCAACCCTGGGGTAAGTCACCAGCTTTTTTTCGTATAAATTTTGAATGTTTTTTAACGTCGCATCAGCACTCCACCCAAATTTGTTGTTCGCCTCCACTTGCAACGAGGTTAAATCAAACAAGTTTGGAGGGTGTTCTTTTCCTTTTTTTACAGCAATGGTCTTAATGACCAACTCGTGCTCCTTAATGTGTTCCAAAGCTTTAGCACCCTGCATTTTACTTTCAAACTTTCCTTTTTCGTAAGTAAATAAGGTGTCACGGTACCTGGTTTTTAATTCATAATAAACTTTAGGTACAAAGTTTTTAATTTCAAAATGACGCTTAACAATCAAGGCTAATGTTGGTGTTTGAACCCTACCAACACTTAATACTTGTTTGTTTTTAGCATGTTTTAGTGTGAATAACCTAGTCGCGTTAATTCCGTACAACCAATCACCTATGGCTCGGCATTTCCCTGCTTCAAAAAGCGAATCAAAATCTTCGGATTTCATTAAGTTTTTAAATCCCTCCTTGATTGCTTCAGTGGTCAAAGACGAAATCCAAAGCCTTTTAATGGGCGCTGTACAGTTCGCATGTTCTAATACCCATCGTTGAATTAACTCCCCCTCTTGCCCCGCATCTCCACAATTGATGACCTCGGTTGCCCCTTTCATTAACTCCTCGATGACCCTAAATTGCTTTTGGACACCTGGGTCTTCAATTAATTTAATCTGAAATTCCTCAGGGAGTACTGGTAGTGAGTACAAATCCCATTTGAGGTATTTATCCGAGTAATCACCAGGTTCTTTTAAGGTGCAAAAATGACCAAAGGTCCAAGTAACTTGATAACCATTGCCTTCAAAATAACCTTGTTTACGGGTGCTTGCACCTATAATCTTGGCAATTTCACCAGCAACACTTGGCTTTTCTGCAATGCAAACTTTCATTTATTTACTTCGTTTTGAATATCACTCTTGAACTTGCTCAAAGTTGACGAAATAAATGGTGTTTATGCTTTTTTGAAATCAATACTTTTTAACAAAAAACGAGTCGATGTTAATATTTGTACAAATATGAATCAATTAAATTCAGGTACGGTTACATTTCAGCGCCAATCTTTAGAGCTTCACGTATGTACCTGTCATTTTTAATACTTTCTTTAAACTTTTCCATTCGATCCAAAGAGATGGTATCCTTTTCAAAACTTGAGGAATCTTTTGAATGAAAACTAATTTCCCAATCCATTATGTCCTGTTTTTCAGGTTTATTGTCTTTTGCTTGTTCTTCCCTTTCTATTTTTGACTTTTTGTACTCCTTAAAACTCAGAGGATATAAAGAAGCCTCCCTGTTTTTCTTTAAAATTTTAGCGCTTTGATCAACTTGCTTAAAATAACGTACAGTATCAATCCTGGCTTGAGACTTTTTAGACAATTCTTTGATGTCATATGCATAATTAAATGTCTTATAATCTGCCTTAGGAATCGCTTTCCATTCCAAAGCATATTCGTTACTACCTTCTCCCATGTCTAAATACATGTATGCGTCAGGCAACAATACATCCGGAGCAACACCTCTTAATTGAGTTGCCCCCCCATTTATCCTGAAAAACTTAGCTATAGTCTCTTTTACTTCACCTATTTGCTGTCCTTCTATATCAACATCGTAAGCTTTGGCCACCTGCGTTAAAGGATAAAAGCGTTGTACTGTACCTTTTCCGTAAGTATTAGTTCCAATGATCACTCCTCTTTTATAGTCCTGAATGGCTGCTGCAAAAATTTCCGATGCTGACGCACTGAACTCATTGACCATCACGATTAACCCTCCATCATACTGAACCAACGGATTGACATCAGAGTAAACTTTAGGCGCTTCACCTACACCATCAACTTGGACAATCGGACCAGCTTTAATAAAGTACCCTGCCATTTCAATCGCATCTGTCAGTGAACCTCCTCCGTTGTTTCGCAAGTCTAATATGATAGATTTTACCTTGTGTTTTTTAAGCGCTCTTATTTCCTTTAATACATCTTTAGAGCAACGCCTACCATTCCTGTTGTTGAAATCAGCATAAAAACTAGCCAAGTGAATGTAGCCAAACCGATCATTACTTGAAGTGTCTTTTAATATCAAGGACTTGGCATAGGTTTCCTCAATGACTACTAAATCTCGAATAATTGATATGACCTCAATGTCCCCTGACACCTTTTTAATGGTAAGTCGCACTTCAGTTCCTTTTGGACCACGAATCAACCGAACAGCTTTGTCCAGCCTCATATCGTATACATCAACTGGTGGCTCGTCTCCTTGAGCAACTTCCAATATTAAATCACCCGCTTTTAAGTCCCCCGCTTTCCAACTCGCGCTTCCCGCTACTATTTTTTCTACTTTAATGTATCCTTCCCTCATGGACAAAGTAGCGCCAATCCCTTCGAGTTTCCCTGTGAACCCAATGTCAAAATCCTCTTTGTCTTTGGGTGGGTAATACTGGGTATGAGGGCAATAGATGGAAAGTAATGCGTTAAAATAATTGGATAACCTGTCGTCCTTTTCCAATTTAGAGAGCCTATTAAACCACTCTTTGTGTCTTTTTAGTACTTGTTCTCTTGCTTGAATTTCCATCTCTTTCAGTGTCTTTTTAACTTTCACTGTGTCGGATTGCAAGGTGTCATTTGCTTGCTTTTTTTCCAAGTAGTATAATTTGTCATTGATCATGAACGCCAAATTTTTTCGCCACCTTTGCTTTAATTCTTTTTCAGAATTACAATACGATAAGGAATCAGCATCAGTTTGCACGTTAGTCAATTCATTAAATTCAATTGGCTTTTCCAATATCTTAAAAATTAACTTCTCTACTTTTTCCTCTCGTTTTTCAATCAAAGGGAAAAAGTCGTTAAAAAAAGTTAAGTCACTTTTAATAAAATAGTTATCAACCAGCAATTCGTGCTTTTTTAAAGCGTCAATGTCTTTTTGAATAAAAAACCTCTTATTTGGATCACTAAAATCAAGTAGAGCCTCAAAAGCATTTTTTGAAAACTCATCGTTGATTACCAATTGATTATAGTGTGTATTCCTAACTAACTTGGCTATTAAATCTCCTGTTTTCGTGTCCTTACTTGTGGTGCTCACTTTTGAAAGCACCATCCCACATGCAGCAAAACAAACTACAATTAGTAGTAATAATACGGGACTAAATCCTTTACTTTTTTGATTAAAATTCATAGTTGCTAAGGTAGTAAAGGATTTTAAAATCTCGATGCTCATTCATGGGTATTAGATTTTTCTTTCTGTTTTTTTAACGACATTTTGTTTTCAATTGGAAGTTTGTGTATTTTACCACCACCTTAACCTAACACAACAAGATATGATTGTAATTGCTGACATGGGTTCTACCAAAACCGATTGGAGTTTTACAGACGGCTCCACAGTGGTAAAAAACATTCAAACAAGAGGATTCAACCCTTATTTTTATTCTACTGAGCAAATCACCGAAATTCTAAACGAAGACTTTAAAGATTTCGATTTAGGTGACGTAAGTGAATTGTATTTTTATGGAGCTGGTTGTAGTAACGAAGAAAAATGCAAATCGGTGGAAGATGCTATTAAAGTACATTTCCCTGACACAATCATCGAGGTTGAACATGATTTATTGGCTTCAGCCCGTGCTCTTTGTGGAAAAACTCCTGGTATTGCTTGTATTTTAGGAACAGGTTCTAACACTTGCATGTACGACGGAACTTATGTCATTGCTAACAATCCCAGTTTAGGATTTTTGTTGGGAGACGAAGGATCTGGTAGTCATTTGGGGAAAGAATTAATCAAGTGTTACTTTTACAATGAACTTCCTCGTGAGATGGCTCAAAAGCTTGAAAGGACCTATAATATTTCGAGAGACATGCTGCTTGATGACATTTATGCTCATCCTGCACCAAATTCCTACTTGGCTACTTTCGCTAAGTTTTTGATTGAAAACAAGGACAATACAGCAATCAAACGAATCATATTGGACAGCTTTGATGAGTTTTTTAAACGTCATATTCATAAGTATGACAGTTACCAAAAGATTCCAGTGAATTTTATTGGGTCAATCGCATACTATTTCAAGGATGTACTTCAAGAAGTTGCTAAAAAGCACAATGCGTCAATTGGATTAGTTATTAAAGCTCCTATTGCAAAATTAATTGAATACCATTCTTAAAAAATAAGCAAATCGCAAGCATTATTTTTCCCACCTGAATGTCGCCACAAGGGTGTCAATGTCCTCTCGAATGTATTTGATTACAGGTGCTAAAGAGTCGTTGTTAGGGGAATTATAAAAATACAAAGCTCCTCTAAAAAAATGGTTTACGCTATCAGTGATAAAAAACTGCAAGGGCGTTGCAGCTCTTACTCCCTTTACATCAAACATCATGGCACTGACATTCGCTTGCTCATCCTTGTAAAGCCGTTCCACAGTGCCAGTTGAAAACGAATTGTGCTTTTCCCGTAAATCATATTCCTGATCTACTAATGATTTCAAATTGCCTTCCACCGGCAGGTATGACAAGTACACTGTGGCATTAAACTTTGGGTATTCCAAGTCAAAATAACAATCCGCTTCGTTTTTTTTACTTACTGAAAGTGTGGATTGATCAGATACTTTAAACTCGAAAGGACAATTCGTATTTGAATACTGATACTCTCTTGTTGGTAAATCTATCCTGTAGTAACCAGGTGGTTTTGGCTGTACAACTTCATCATCACAGGCCACAACCATGAGCAATATCAGTATAACAAAACACTTTACCATTACTTTAATCATGGTTCAATTTCAAGTTTTACTCTTTTAATTCTTTTTTTATCCATAGCCTCTACAGTAAAAACATAATTATTGAACGCTATTCTTTCGCCTTCAAAAGGGAAATCACCTTTTTGTTCCAAAATAAAACCTGCTATGGTATCTGAATCTCCTTTCTGTTCATCAAAACCGTCGCCTTCTATTGACAATATACGATACAAATCCTTCAGCTGAATTTTTCCTTCCAGCACGTAAGTACTCTCATCAAGTTTTGAATACTCAAGGCGCTCTTCATCAAATTCGTTCCTAAGGTCTCCAATTATTTCTTCAAGGACATCTTCCATCGTCACTATACCTGAAGTTCCCCCATACTCGTCAATAACAATCGCCAAATGAATTTTCTTTTCTTGGAATGCAATCAACAAATCATCTAATTTTTTGTTTTCAGGAACAAAGAAGGGTTTTCTAACGATTATTTGCCATTCAAAATCATCGTCTTTTGAAAGATGAGGCAATAAATCTTTTACATACAATACTCCTTTTATTTTATCAAAACTTTTTTCGTAAACTGGAATCCTAGAAAATCCAGACGACAAAATTAACTCTTTTACTTCGTGAAAACTTTGATTGATGTCTATGGTTATCACATCAACCCTAGGCTTCATGACCATTTTCACATCGGTATTACCAAATTCCAATATCCCATCAAGCATTTTTTTCTCCTGCTCATTTCCATGATGATTTTCAACAATGTCATGGACTTTTGATAATTCACCCACCGAAATATTTCTTTTTTCCTCCTTGAATATTTTATCGAATAAACTAGAAATAGATATCAATGCCTTCGAAAACAAATGAAATATCACACTCAAAAACAAGATAGGTCTTGCCATAAATAAGATTGTTTTGATTCCTTTTTTAGTGGCGTATATTTTAGGAAGAATCTCACCAAACAAGAGCAACACTGAGGTAACCACAATTACTTGAATCCCTGTATATATTAGTTCAGAACCTCCAAAAACTTTAATTTTATTTACAAAAACAACAGACAATAACACCAAGCCAATGTTAATCGTGTTGTTAAAAATAAGGATGGTAGTGAGTAGCTTTTTAGGATTCTTCACCAAGTCCGCCGCAATTTTACCTGCTTTATTCTTGTTGTCGTAAAGCTCTTGTATTTCAGACTTTTTTAAGGAGAAAAAAGCGACTTCTGAGGCCGATATAAATGCTGACATCGCCAGCAAAACAACCATAAAAAAAAGCATCGCCAAAATCATTATAACATCAGACTGAGTTAACAAACTGTTTGTCATTAAAAACATTTTTGATGAAACCAAGTATCCTATGGGGTCTGCCAATTAATTAAATTTAAAATGGTAAATCGTCCGACTCTTTTTGAGGCGACGTGGTGGTGGATGATGATGAGGATGACGTATTTTTATTTTGCGCAGCTTGATTCCCAGCACTTCCCTCGTCTTTTCGTCCTCCAAGCATTGTCATCTTATCAGCTACTATTTCGGTAGTGTACCTTTTAATGCCATCCTTGTCATCCCAAGTGCGCGTTCTTATTTTTCCTTCAATGTAAATTTGACTTCCTTTCCTTAAATACTTTTCAGTCACCTCTGCCAACCCCCTCCACAATACAATGTTATGCCATTCTGTTTGTTCAACCCTGTTTCCAGTTTTGTCTTTGTATGTCTCCGAAGTGGCAAGAGGGAAGTTTGCTACTGCAACTCCACCATCCAAGTATCTAATTTCAGGATCTTTACCAATGTTTCCAACTAAAATAACTTTATTTACTCCTGCCATAATTTACTGTTTTCAGAACTAGAGTACTAAGATATGAATTGTTCTAAAGATTTAAAATGAAATTTTCTAACAATTTAGGAAAAGGCATTTCATTGAGCTCTTCTTTGTCATGGTATTTGAACAACTCATTGACATTACTTTCTAATTGAACCTTCCAAAAGGTGTAAAAAATATCTTGATGAGTTAAAATGTGTTTCCTATAATCAACTAACGATTCTAACTTAAATACGAATGGGAGATCAGCTAATTTTGCTTTTGACATTTCTTCAATACTACTCACTTCTTGTGAGGTTTCAACCAAAGGAAACTCTTGCATGTTTGCCCAAATCCCCTTTTCTCCGCGCTTGTTTGTTAAGTATTTGCCATTATTTTCAACAACTAAATACGTGAAATACCTTGACTTTCGTTTGACTTTCCTGCTTTTCACTGGAAATTCATTCACTTTTTTCAAATGAAAAGCTTCACACGAGTTTACAAAAGGACAATTTTCGCAATCGGGATTCCTGGGGACACATTGCAATGCTCCAAACTCCATGATTCCTTGGTTAAATAACGCTGGCCTGCTTTTATCAATGAGTTCAGATGCCAAATCAAAAAACGTTTTTTTTCCTTTACCTGTGTCAATAGGAATTGACATGCCGTACAATCTTGATAGTACCCTGTATACATTTCCGTCAACAACTGGAACAGCTTCACTAAAACAAAAACTTGCTATTGCTGCGGCAGTGTAACTTCCTACACCTGGTAAGTTTTGTAATTCTTGAAAAGTCACAGGGAATTTGCCATTCTTATTATCAACTAATTGTTTTGCTGCCGCATGCAGTCTTCTTGCCCGAGAATAATATCCTAAACCCTTCCAAGCATTTAACACCTCCTGTTCTGAGGCTGAAGCTAAATCAAAAACGGTAGGGAATAGTGTCAAAAACCTGTTGTAATACGGTAAACCTTGCTCCACTCGGGTTTGCTGCAACATGATCTCAGAAAGCCAAATTCTGTATGGTTCAACAGTGTGTCTCCAGGGAAGATCCCTTTTGTTTTGTTTGTACCACGAAATTAGTTCACCTGAAAAACTCTTCATAAAATAATGTAAGACTTCTGTTTTAAAATGTGATCAACAAAATTAACTTCTTTCTTGGGCACACACCAAATGTCGAAATTATCGTTAATTTTTGAGCCTCAGACATTTCCTTAAAAAATTTTCTGATTAAAGTTTTTGTTATCGATATTAATAATCTAAATTTGCACCCTGAAAACGAAGAAAATAAAACACAAATAATATGACAAAAGCAGACATCGTTAGTCAAATTTCTGACAAGACAGGAATCGAAAAAGTAGCAGTACAAGCCACAGTAGAAGCTTTTATGAAGTCGATCAAAGTATCATTGACTGAAGGTGAAAACGTTTACTTAAGAGGGTTTGGAAGCTTTATTGTAAAAAGAAGAGCTGAAAAAACTGGTCGGAACATTTCAAAAAATACTACCATCATTATACCTGCTCACAACGTGCCTTCTTTTAAACCAGCAAAAACTTTTACCGAAAGAGTAAAAAGTAAAGTTAAATAGTTAGTTAAGATGGGTTGGAAACAAGTAATACTTATTGTTAGCGCCCTGTCTGCAGTTGTTCTTTTATATATTTTACCAACTCCAAATGCAAATTACCGCACAATTGAGCTTGAAAAGAAAAGCGAAGAAGGTGCAAGTTTGAGTAACGAGGAGAAAATTGAAAAAGCTTTAAAAATAATGCAAGGTGATGGTGGCGGCACTCCTATGGAAGGAATTGGACTTCTTAAGGCTGTAGTAGCAAATGATCCGAGCAATGAACAGGCCCTTTTTTATCTTGGTGATTTCTCTTTGAAAACTAGTCAGTTTGAAAAAGCGATTCCACGATTTTTAAAGCTTACGGAATTGAATCCTGAAGCACCTCAATATTGGTATTTATTGGCTCAGGCCTATGAAATGAATAAGAACTCAGATAAAGCAGTCAATGCTTATCAAACTTTTATTAACTTTAACACGGATTCAATTATAATTGAGGACGTTAGAAACAGAATTAAGACATTAAAAAAATAGATATTAATTAAAAAACAAAGCTATGCCAAGCGGAAAGAAAAGAAAAAGACATAAGATGGCTACCCACAAGAGGAAAAAGCGTCTAAGAAAAAACAGACATAAAAAGAAGAAATAAATAACTTCTTTTAACCTATAAACTCAAAGTTCACAAGACTTTGAGTTTATAGGTTAAAACAAACCCCTACTGTTTATAGCTGCTTTTATCAAGCTGTGATATATGCTTACTTTAAGCAAACCACGCAGCCTGTTTATACCATAAATAAGCATCCTATTAACGGGGTTTAAGTTTCAATTACGGAGTATTGCACACCTTTATTTAGTGAAATTGCAATTGACTTCTCACATTTAAATAGAAAAGCGTGTACGAATTAGTTATTAGTTCAACGCCTTCGGATGTTGTAATTGCATTACTTAAGGATAAAAAACTTGTAGAGCTTCAAAAAGAGCCTAAGAATACTAAATATGTTGTTGGAGACATTTACCTTGGAAAGGTAAGAAAAGTGCTTCCAGGTTTAAACGCAGCATTTGTTGATGTAGGATATGAAAAAGATGCTTTCCTTCATTACTTTGATTTAGGACCACAGTTTACCTCCTTAAGTAAATATGTAGAGAACACCCGGAAAGGCAAAGAAAAAACGTCAAATCTCTTGTATTTTAAAAGAGACAAGGACATTAGTAAAGAAGGATCAATTGATTCTTTAGTGAAAAGCGGACAAGAATTAGTGGTTCAAGTAGCCAAAGAACCAATATCTACTAAAGGTCCAAGAATAGGAACAGAAATCTCCATTGCTGGACGATTTTTAGTACTTGTTCCATTTTCAGACAGAATCTCTGTTTCCCAGAAAATACCAAAAACAAAGGAAAAAGAGCGTCTCAAAAAATTGTTAAGAGGTATTAAACCTAAAAACTTCGGAGTCATTGTCAGAACAAATGCAATTGACGTAAAATCTTCTGAATTAGAGGCTGACTTGAAAGATTTACTTAAAAAGTGGGAGGTTTTATACGGTAATTTAAAATCAGCAAAGCCTAAAGACAGGGTACTTGGAGAACTTAGTAGAACTTCAACAATCGTAAGAGATATTGTCAACAATTCTTTTGAAAGAATTGCTGTTGATGATCCTGTATTGTACGATGAAATAAAAGATTACTTGCAGCAAGTAGCTCCTGAAAAAGCTAAAATTGTAGAGTATTACGATGGTCAATTACCTATTTTTGAAAAGAATAAAATTTCCAAACAAATTAAAAATTCATTTGGAAAGACAGCTACCTTGTCAAACGGAATTTATCTTGTAATTGAGCACACCGAAGCTTGTCATGTCATTGATGTGAACAGTGGTAACCGAAGTCAAAAAGGAAAAAGTCAAGAGGAAAATGCACTAGCAGTAAACATTGATGCTGCTCAGGAAATTGCTAGACAGCTTCGTTTAAGAGACATGGGAGGAATCATTGTTGTTGATTTTATCGACATGAGGAGTTCAGCAAACCGAAAACTTTTGTTTCAAAAAATGAAAGAATTCATGAAGGATGATCGTGCAAAGCATAGTATCACTCCTCCAAGTAAATTCGGCCTAATTGAAATTACACGTCAAAGAGTTCGTCCATTGACAAAAATGGTGAACACCGAAATGTGCCCTTCCTGTCAAGGTTCTGGAAAGATAGAAGCAACCATCAACCACATTGATATCCTTGAAAGTAAAATTTCAACGATTGACAAAAGCAAACAAAAAAAGATAAGCATTGGTTTACATCCTTTTTTAGCAGCTTACATGACCAAAGGGATGTTTTCCTTAAGGTATAAGTGGCAAAAGAAATATGGTGTAAAAATCAAAATCCTTTCATTGTACGACAATGACATCTTGGAACATCATGTATACAATGTAAAAGGACAAGAGCTTAATTTATAAAGTGACTCATGGAGAAGCCCTAAAAAAGGCAATGAAGTATTGCGCTTACCAAGACAGGTGTCAACAAGAAGTTAGAAATAAACTTTACGACATTGGAGCTCCACATGAATCTATTGAAAGTATACTTACCGATTTAATATCGGACAAGTTTTTAAATGAAGAAAGATTTGCCACCAGCTACGCTCGTGGCAAATTTTATTATAAAGATTGGGGGCGCGCAAGGATAAACATGGAATTGAAACGAAAGAAAGTTTCTGACTACTGCATTAAAAAAGGCATGCTAGAAATTAACGAAGAAGATTACAAGAGTACAATATGTAAACTCATCAATAAAAAAGGCAAACAACTAGGTAATTCCACAAGTCCAATTAATCAAAAGAAAATCGCCAACTTTCTTTATAACAAAGGATATGAATCAAATTTGATTTGGGAAGCCTTGAAATCAGCTTAATTGTTACTTTTGTAACAGGTACAATAAATTGAGATTTCATGAATAAAAACGAAATATTAATAGCAACTTTTACGACTGTACTGTTTGGCATTCTTTTTTTCCTATTCAGAAGTATATTAGTATACGTAGCTATAAGTGCTGTCTTTGCAATCATTGGCTCACCTTTGGTTAAACTTTTTCAAAAAATAAAACACAAGAAATTTAAAATTGGAAAAGGAGTTGCCTCACTGTTAACACTTGCCAGCTTTTATACAGTTGTCACCGTTGCCCTTTTGGTTGCTCTTCCTTTCATAAGCAAGGAAGCACAATACCTCTCAAGTATTAATCCCAATGATATACTTACAAAGACACAAGAGCCAATCGAAAAAATTGAAGGATTAATTTTTGAATACACTAACAAACATTTTTCTATTGAAGAATACAGTCGAGAAAAAATTGTGAGCATTGTGAACTTTGCAAGTTTCTCTCATTGGGTGAACGCCATCACCAGTCTTACAGGCAATTTCTTAATGTACTTTTTCGCATTGTCATTCATTACTTTTTTCTTTTTGAAAGACGGAAGAATGTTTTTTGAAAAAGCAAAAACCATCATGCCAGATAGGTATCGTCATGATGCCTCCGGAATACTACCTGAAATCAAAACAAAATTGACACGTTATTTTATTGGAATATGCGTTGAAGTGTTGGCTGTCTTTTTATGCTTAAGTGTGGGCTTGTATATTGTAGATGTAAAATACTTTATCATCATAGCTATGGTGGCGGCAATATTTAATGTAGTCCCCTACATTGGACCACTGATAGGGATCGTTTTTGGCTTAACCATCATCAGTTTTACTTACTGTTCTGGAACTCCAGACTGCATTGAAACAGTTTTCGCGTTATTAGGAAAAGGATTCTTGGTGTTTATCATTGTTCAATTATTGGATAACATCTTATTCCAACCGTATATATATGGTAAAAGTGTCAATGCTCATCCATTAGAAATCTTTCTGATTGTCATGGTTTTCGGAAACCTTTGGGGCATTCCAGGACTAATTGTTGCAATTCCTGCTTGGAGTGTGGTGAAAATAATATTAAATGAAGTTCGGAAAAATTCTAAATTTTTGAATAAAGTCTACGAAACAAAAAGCAACGACTGATGGCAAAAATAGTTGTCGGATTAAGTGGAGGTGTAGATTCCAGCGTTGCTGCGCACCTGTTAGTTGAACAAGGTCATGAAGTCATTGCTTTATTTATGCGGAATTGGGATGACGCTTCGGTCACCCTTGAAGCAGAATGTCCTTGGATTGAAGACAGTACCGACGCATTACTTGTTGCCGAAAAACTCAACATTCCTTTTCAAGTGATAGATTTTTCTAAAATATACAAGGAAAGGATTGTGGACTACATGTTTTCAGAGTACAAAAAAGGTCGAACTCCTAATCCAGACGTGTTGTGCAACCGTGAAATAAAATTTGATGTGTTTTTAGACAAGGCGTTAGAGTTGGGTGCTGATTTTGTTGCCACAGGTCATTATTGCAGAAAAAAGACCATTGAAGTCAACGGAAAAACACAACATCAACTGCTTTCGGGGCTAGACAAAGGAAAAGACCAAAGTTATTTTTTATGTCAACTTAATCAAAAGCAATTATCAAAAGCTCTTTTCCCAATTGGAGAATTACAAAAAAGTGAAGTGCGAAAAACCGCAACGGAACAGGATTTTATTACTGCTGACAAAAAGGATTCTCAAGGCTTATGTTTTATAGGAAAAGTACATTTACCTGACTTTTTACAGCAAAAACTCGCTTCTAGAAAGGGTGACATTGTAGAAATACCTTCTGATTTTGACAAATACGCAGTTGACCAAACCTCAGTTGTCGACCAAATCCAACCACACGAATACATTAAATCAGACGGTAAAGTAATAGGCTCGCATAATGGTGCTCATTATTTCACAATAGGTCAAAGAAAAGGGATTGGTGTGGGCGGCAAAACAGAACCTTTGTTTGTGATAGCTACAAATGTCATTGAAAATATACTGTACGTAGGTCAAGGAAAAGAGCACCCTGGATTGTTGAGGAAAGGATTATTCATTGAAAAAAGTGAAACTCATTGGTTAAGGGAGGATTTAAAACTTGAGGTGGGAGAGCAAAAAGAATACTTGGCAAGAATTCGTTACCGCCAACCTTTAACAAAAGTAATTTTACATCAAGAAGAAAGTGGACTTTCCTTAATTTTCGAACAATCTCAAATGAGTATTGCAGCCGGTCAATTTGCTGCCTGGTATGAAAACGATCAATTAATTGGCTCGGGAGTCATTTCTAAGTAAAAAATACATCCAATTTTAAGATTACTAAATATTTACTATCAGGAGGTGTTTAGTCAGTGGTCTTTTCTTGTCATCATTGATGTTAGCTAGTAAGTTTGTCTCAAACATAATTTACTAACTAACATCAATGATAACATGAAAAGAACAATTACTATTTTATCAATTTTTGCAATAGCACTTTCAGCTACTGCGCAAACACCAGGTTACACGGCAACATCATTGTATGATGATTTTGCTACAGCAGCTGAATACAGCGAAGTTAATCCAGTAGACCCAATGTTACCTGAGGGAGCATACTGGTGGGGAAAAGCAGCTTTAGGAACTGACCCAACCGCTAATGCCGCCACGAATTTGGAGCAATGTTTTTTAGATCACAAAACAGATGTTACTCGAAGTGGTAATGGAAAAATGGATGTGATAGTAACCCAAGGAAGTAAGTGCTGGCAACCTATGGGGCTTTCAACAAAACTTGATTTATCACAAAATGCCACATTTGAAATTGAAGTAACAAATAACTCTTCTACTACAAGTATCTACTTCAATGTGGCAATCAGTGATGTCAATAAGAAAGTAATTAACTCGAACAATGTTGGAGCAAACTATGCCTTAGTATCTATAGCTCCTGGAGAAACTAAAACTCTTGAAGGAGATTTTACTGGCGGAAATCACAAGGTATGGGTAAATGGTAATGCAACTTTAACTAGTGGTTTGGATTTCACACAAGTTGTAGGACTAGACCTTACATTTGTTAATGCTGTGCAACCAGAAGCGAACGGATGGGAACCAGAAGCAATCTCAGATGTATCTGTGAGTGTAAACTCAGTAAAAATTGGGCTTGGATCTGCTGCTTCTACAAGTTCAGTATCTATTGATGATTTTTCAATGTACCCAAATCCATCAAATGGACAAACAGTGAATTTTTCTACTCAATTGGAAACCGTACAAGTTTATAACAGCTTAGGACAATTATTATTGTCAGAAGTTAACGTCTCAAGTATCGATGTTAGTACTTTAACCACGGGTGTTTATGTTGTCAAAACTAACTTGGAAACAAAAAAACTATTTGTAAAATAGTAATAAGAATGAATTAGCATTTTTGGAGGTAAGCCAAAATGATTTATACATGATTTGAAAGTTTAATAATAAGTACGTAAGGTTTCAACCAAGCTAATTGCTATTCACCAATGACCTGAGTTTGATTTATATCAGACTCAGGTTATTTTTTTAACCTAACTTTTAAAAAAATCCCTTGCACTTCCCTGAAAGGTAATTTGACCGCCTCCATCACCTCCCTCAGGGCCCAACTCAATCAAATGATCAGAGCATTTAGCCACATCCATGTTGTGTTCAATCACAAAAACTGTATGACCTTGTTCAATGAGCTGCGTAAAGGAGTATAACAATTGATTTACATCATGAAAATGTAATCCTGTGGTCGGTTCATCGAAAATAAACAAAGTGTGTTTTTGCACATTGCCTTTAATGAGAAAAAATGCCAACTTTACCCGTTGCGCTTCCCCCCCACTTAACGTGCTGGAAGCTTGTCCAAGTTTAATGTAGGACAATCCAACGGCTTTCAATGGATTCATTTTAGCAATGATTTTTGATTCAAAGCTTATCTTTTTATCACTACTTGCTGATTCAAATAATGCTATGGCATCTTCCACTGTCAAATCCAATACTTCACCAATGCTTAATCCTTGATAATGAACCTCTAATATTTCATCTTTAAACTTTTTACCCTCGCACTCCGTACATTTTATCTTTAAATCGGCCATGAACTGCATTTCAACAGTCACTTGTCCTTCTCCTTGACAGTGCTCGCACCTCCCTCCCGGTACATTCAACGAGAAAAACCCTGGCTTATAACCTCTTAACATAGACATTGGCTGCGCTGCAAACATAGCCCTGATATCATCATATGCTTTAATGTACGTTACAGGATTAGACCTGGACGATCTACCAATAGGGTTTTGATTCACATATTCTAAATGTTTAATTAAATCCAAATCTCCACTTAGTTTCGATGTAGTTCCTGAATTCAAATAGGACCTTACCTGAGGAACCAACTCCTCCAACAACAAAGTAGACTTACCTGAACCACTCATTCCCATTACGACAGTTAAGGTATTAAGCGGAAAAGTAATCTCCTCTATTTGTAAGTTATGTAAGTATGCATGCTTAAGTTTGATGCTTTTTTTAGAAGTCACTCCCTTTCCATCTTTACCTACTTTCAACGCGCCACTCAAGTACTTTGCTGTCAAAGAATTGCTGCTCAACATTTCGGATACTTTTCCTTGAAAAACAAGTTCCCCGCCCAAACTTCCAGCCAATGGACCTATGTCAATTAAGTACGATGCCGAACGAATGATGTCCTCGTCATGTTCGACCACCACTACAGTGTTTCCCAACTGGTTTAATTGCTTAAGCACTTTTATTAGTTTTCGAGTGTCCTTGGGATGTAACCCAATAGAAGGCTCGTCCAAAACATACAATGCTCCCACTAAAGAAGACCCCAACGAACTGGCTAAGTTTATCCTCTGGCTTTCCCCTCCACTTAAAGTACTTGCCGACCTATCCAAAGTAATATAAGGCACACCCACGTTAATCAAAAACTCGAGCCGGCTAGTAATTTCATGTACAAGCCTGTCTGCAATTTTTAGTTCGTCCCCTTTAAAATTAAGCGTTGATATCCAATCATGGGTTTTTTGAATGTTCAAAGAGGTGATATCAGCAATTGTCTTGTCTTGAATTTTGACATACAAAGCCTCTTTTCTTAATTTCGCTCCATTGCACTCAGGACACAATGCTCGACCCTTATACCGTGAGATCAAAACCCTGTTCTGAATTTTATAAATTTCCTTTTGTTTTTGTGAAAAAAAAGCGTCAATTCCTTGTACACCATATCCCCCTTTCCACAAAAGTTCTTTTTGATCCTTGTCTAATTCATAGTAAGCTCTGTGAATTGGAAACTCTATTTCGGCAGCAGTTTTAATGAAGTTGTCCTTCCATTTTAATTGATTTGGTGTATTCCAGCAAGCTACAGCACCACCATAAACAGACTTTGACACATCAGGCACCACCAGGCTTTCACTGACCCCAAGTGTTTGACCATATCCTTCACATGTAGGACAAGCACCTGTTGGACTGTTGTGGTTAAATAAATTAACGTGCGGCTCTTCAAACATCACCCCGTCCTCTTCAATGTGATCCGAAAAATTCAGTGTCACCACCTCTTTTCCTTTCCATACGTCTATTGCACAATACCCATCCGTCAATAAATAAACATCCTCAATACTGTCTTTCACCGCCGAAATAAAATCCTCATCAGTAGTGACCTTTATCCTGTCTAATACCAAATCAAAAGTTCCTTTGTCCTGCTTTTTTAAGGATTCCAAAGTGCAAAAATCAGCACCAACTCTGGCTCTAGAGTAGCCCTCGGCAATCAACTCATCCACTTCTTTGTCTTTCAAAAACCGCGATGGCACATATACAATGGCTTTTTCACCTTTGTAATACAATAATTTTTTCACTATCTCATCTGTAGATTCAGCAATCACCTCTTTTCCTGTTACCGGGGAAATAATTTTCCCTAACCTGGCATACAGTACTTTCAAGTAATCGTATATTTCCGTGATGGTGCCTACACTTGATCTTGAATTTTTTGAAATCACTTTTTGCTCGATGGCAATGGCTGGAGAAATCCCTTTAATGTAATCCACCTCAGGCTTGTCTAGTCGTGCTAAGAATTGACGAGCATAAGAAGACAGGCTTTCCACGTACCTCCTTTGACCTTCAGCATACAAAGTATCAAATGCTAAAGTCGACTTACCTGAACCACTCACTCCTGTAATTACGGTAAAAGTGTTTCTTGGAATGACTACATCAATGTTTTTTAAATTGTGCTGACGAGCACCCTTTATCAAGATGTTTTTTTTAGCATCTAGCTTTTCAAGATCAATTTTAACATTACTTATTTTACTCAAAATCAAGATGTTTGGCAGGTGCAGAGTCTTAAAAATTCTAAAAATGTAACTATTTTAAGCTTTAATTGTTTTATCTATACAATAACTAGTAGTTTAGTTACACAAGTAAAGTTAAGTAGCAATACTTAACAAATGACACAAACTTCAAAATAATTAATTGCCTATAGGAAACATAATTACTCTTTAAACTTTTATAAACTTAGGTTGTTGATTAATGCATGATGCAATCTTTTAACTTAAACGAGCAATTATGGTACAATCCAAAATCGAAGACAGGCAATTAATTACCGCTTACATTGAGGGTCAAGAAGAAGCTTTAGGTGTTTTACTAACACGACATAAAGCAAGGATATTCTCCTACATCATGGTCACAATCAAAAACAAGCAATTAGCTGAAGACTTTTTTCAGGACACATTTGTCAAAGTCATTAAAACCTTAAAAGCAGGAAAATACAACGAAGAAGGTAAGTTTTTACCATGGGTAATGCGAATCGCTCATAATTTAATGATTGACCATTTCAGGAAATCGAAAAAAATGCAAATGGTTAAAAGCACACCTGAATTCAATATACTTGACACTTTAAGTGGTGATGAATTAAACAGTGACGAACTCATGGAAAGGTCTCAACGTAAAAAAGAAATCAAAGAGCTTATAAGTTTGTTACCGGATGAGCAAAAAGAAGTCATCCAATTAAGGATGTATTACGACATGAGTTTCAAAGAAATTGGGATATACTCCAATGTGAGCATCAACACTGCTTTAGGACGAATGAGGTACGCCTTAATAAACTTGCGAAAATTTGCTGACGAAAAACATTTGTCTCCAGCTTAAGGGAGCAATAAACATTTTACTTGTTTACAAAAAGGGAGTTCTATTTGAAATAGAACTCCCTTTTTTGCTTTAAATTTGGCACAAATAAGCAATAAATGTCTCTTCATAAATATGCATTAATCAGGTACCGCATCATTGACAGCTTGTTGAAAAACAAGTACAAGCCATACCCTGACATTGAAAAACTAAGAGCCAAGTGCGAAGAGGATTTGTTTGGTTCCGAAGGTGGACAACATATATCCATGAGTACCATTGAAAAAGACCTACGTGCCATGCGAGAGGACGTCAGTTTAGGATTTGAAGCTCCAATAAAATATTCCAGGGTGCACAAAGGCTATCATTACACTGATCCAGAATACACCATTCAAAATATACCATTGAACAATGAGGATGTTGATGCTATTAAATTAGCAGCCAACACCTTGTTTAACTTCAGAGAATCACCTTTGTTTTCACAATTCAAATTTGCTATCGAAAAAATATTTGACCGGCTTAACATTGCGGATGAAGTGCAAGATGATCGCTTGAAAAATCTGGTGCAATTTGATTCCTATCCTGACTATCCTGGCAACGAGTACTTGGCTGACATTTACAATGCCATCACCAAAAATCTCAGCATTGAATTGACCTATCAAAAATTTAATTCAAACGAACCAACCGTTCGTCAACTTGACCCTTATTTACTTAAAGAATATCAGTACAGATGGTACGTAATTGGCTATTCTAAAGAGAAAAATAAAATTATAACCTACGCATTGGATAGAATCAAAAGTATTTCGGTCCTCGAACTAGCATTTGATGTAATTGAGGGCTTTAGTCCTGATGACTTTTTTAAGTACTCTTTTGGTATTACAGAAAGCAAAACAAAACCAAGTGACATTATTTTGAAATTCGACTTAAACCAACTGGGATATATGCAAACTAAAACATTGCACGACTCTCAAAGCATTACATTATTCAAAAATCACTTTGAATTAAGCTTACAATTAGTCCCTTCTTTTGAACTATATGAAAAACTTTTAAGTTACGGAGCAAGGGTCGAAGTGCTTCATCCAGAAGAGGTTCGCGAAAAAGTAAAAGAATTATGCGAGGCAGCTAATAGCCTATATAAAGTTTAATTTTCTGTCAAAAAATCGTTTTAGTAATTGACTAATTATTACCTTTAAAACCAATAACCAGAGTTAAAAAACAAAGTTTTATGTGGCACAATAACATCCTTGAAACCATTGGCAACACGCCTTTAGTAAAAATCAATAAAATCACTAAGGACATACCTGGTTTAATTTTAGCAAAAATGGACACCTTCAACCCCGGTAATTCCATTAAGGATAGGATGGCTGTTAAAATGATTGATGACGCTGAAGAGGCAGGATTAATTAAGCCCGGAGGAACAATCATCGAGGGAACTTCAGGTAATACAGGAATGGGGCTTGCTTTGGTTGCAATAACACGTGGTTACAAGTTAATTTGTACTATGCCCGATAAGCAGAGTAAGGAGAAAATGGATATCCTCAGGGCTGTTGGAGCTGAAGTAGTAGTAACACCAACTAATGTTGCGGCTGACGATCCACGTTCATATTATGAGGTAGCAAAAAAACTAAATAGAGACATTCCAAATTCATATTATCCAAACCAATACGACAATCTTTCTAATAGGAAAGCGCATTACGAAAGTACGGCCCCTGAAATTTGGGAACAAACTGAGGGAAAAATTACTCACTTAGTGGTCGGTGTGGGAACAGGAGGAACAATTTCAGGATGTGCCAAATACCTAAAAGAAAAGAACCCAAACATTAAAATCTGGGGAATTGATACCTACGGTTCTATTTTCAAAAAATTCCACGAAACCGGTGAATTTGATGAATCAGAAATATACTCCTACTTGACAGAAGGAATTGGTGAGGACATCCTACCAAAAAACGTTCAATTCGATTTGATTGATCACTTTGAAAAAGTGACCGACAAAGAAGGTATGCTAATGACTCGAAGGCTAGCTCGAGAAGAAGGTATGTTTGTAGGTAACTCTGGCGGATGTGCCATTCAAGGCTTAATCCAAATGAAAGACGAATTAAAAGACGACGACGTGGTGGTGGTAATTTTCCATGACAGCGGAAGCCGTTACATTGGAAAAATATTCAACGACGACTGGATGAGAGAAAGAGGATTTTTAGATAGAAATGACCAGAAAGCCTTAGATATCGTAAAATCAAAAAGCAGCGAACACATCATTTCAGCGGCAAAAACTGATAAAATTTCGGATGTAATTTCCCAATTGACTACTCATAACATTTCTCAACTGCCAGTCATGGAAGGAAATGAAATTATTGGAGCAATTTACGAAAGGGATATTTTTAAATTGGTGTTAGAAAACGCTGATAGTAAAAACAAATCTATTGAAAGCATACTAAAACCAGCGTTTCCTGAAGTAGAAGCGAATGCAACAATAGAAGAGTTATCAAAATTGATGGACAAAGAAAACTCTGCCATTACAGTTAAGCTTCCTGGAGGATTTGGAATCATAACCCGTCAAGACATCATTGAAAGTTTAGCAAAATAATGCTGCCTGTATTGTTTAAAAGCGGTGCCTTACTGCTTCTTTTGGGATTATACTCTTGTTCGGACAACACTTTGGACAAAAGCTCTTTAGCAATTATTGCTGTTGAAAACATTCAATTATCTTTTGATTTAATCTCAGACAATGCAGTCGATTATAAAAACCTTGCCGATTCAAAAGGGAATATGTTCGAAATCAAAGACCTACCTCAGCTATTAACGTATGTAAAAAGCAACAACCAAGAATTACTGTTGTCAAGTGATTTTGAATTTTTGTGGGATACGCTTTACTTATCAAAAAAACTGTACTTGATTGATCACAATAAAAAGCATCAATTAATTATTCAATCAATTGACAAATCAAAAGACAGCGCGAACAATAACTTACTAGAATTAAACCTCACCCCAAAATCAAAAGTTAATTTAAGCAGATTCTTTGTGGACAACATTGGCAAAGGCTTAGTACTTGTAGATAAAAACGGATTCGTGGTCAGCGCCGAAAGTATTTCCCGATTAGACAATGGTAATCTAAGCATTGAAAAACCATAACCAGTATCCTGTCTTGAATAGACTACTTTGATAAGTCAAGGAATACACCAACAGAAAAAGATGGTGCTGCTGCAATAATCTCACCTCTGACAGCGCTGGTGTACCCTACTGACAACCCCAGTTTTTTGGTGACATATTGATTCAGCTCAACAGAATAGCTCACGTATTCACTGTTGTTTGCAAAAATACTTGTACTCGTCACTGTTTCAGCAGTGGCGCCATTTTTTAGAGATTCCACACCACCTACTCGTGCAATCACCCACAGTTTCTGATTAAAAAACTCCATTCCAAACTCAGCTCCAAACCTAATCTCTTCGGAAAATCCTTTTGACCTGTTGTTAAACCCTCCATATAAAGCATAGTACGCCTGCCTACTTTTGAAAGCTCTGAATCCCTTCCCTATGTCAAATTGCACAATTTGATTAAACTCCCCATCCCCTGTTTGCAAATTCATCCCTGTGCCAGCAACACTTTTACCAAGTGGCAATCCAAAAACTACTGACAAAGCCATCGGAACTTTAGCATCTTTTTTTGACAATTGATACTTTAATCCTAGGTCAGTATCTCCAAGATAATTGACGGCCTCTCCAGCCACTATCGTTTTACCTGTTGTGCCGGACACCAAATTATTCATGTAATTCCTGCTGAAAAGAGCCGAACTAACTATCCCTGTAAACTTGTCTGTAATACCGTACTCCCCGTACAAAAACGTGTTAAAAACTCCAGTAGTGACATTAGGATCCTTCAATCCAGCACTAGTATAATGCTCATCAAACACCAACCACCATTCAGATAATTTGAAATAGCTGTTTCCCTTTTTTTGAACCCACGGCCCGCCAGCAAACATGGTAGTTGAAACTGCAATTAACAAAGAAAACAAGGCTGCTTTTTTCATGCTTATTAATTCGATATTACGCCATCCCCTACTTTGACATTAAAAGGCTTACAAAAATACAAGATGTATGCAAAATCGTTGATTCCAGTATTTGCTATCACATAGGAGTGAATTCCTGAAAATACGGTTACAGGTCCAATTTCTAACCCACCTGAAGTTGACTGGTTGTTGTTCGATAAATAAATATATAATCCAGGTAAGGAGTTGTCAGCTGTGTAATCCGTGCCAAGAGTTAATAATAAATCACTCCCTTGAGTTTTTAAAGTGTAACTACCAGACAATGGATAACTACTTGTGGTTGCAACTGTTCCTGATTTTTCACCTACCACATTACACCCTGTTACAGTTGCACTGACATCAATCAAAAAAGAATCCATTTTTTCAATTCCATCATTAATGTACTTGGCATAAATACTTGAAGACCCAATACCAACTCCTTTAATCAACCCCGTACTTTCACCGACAAGCGCCACTGCCACATTACTTGAACTCCAAACGACACTGACTTCCTCTTTATCACCTACATTGTTTAAATACAATGCTACTCCTTGAAAAAGAGAGTCTATCGCTAAACATCCAACTTTAAGAGTAACCCTTATTTCAGGCTCCACGAAATCGTCTACAAAATCATCTTTAATACAAGATGAAATAACAATTAACCCTACTAGTATAAATAAGTGAAACCTCATGTGATACAATAATAAGTATAAAACGCTTGTATAGAAATTCCAATTAAGATAAAGTCATTTAAATGACAATGTACCGAACAGTGCACAAAGCCTTTTAAGATTTTCTACAAAAAAGAAGGGAAGTCAAGTAGTATTAAAAATCAAACACACGAGCAACTTAAATACCATAACTCGAGTTCGATAGCACCTCCCAAATAAGTTTTTCGATTATACTTAACTTAATACTTATAAGGATTTCACAACCGAACTAAATTCAAAATAATATCACCCCTTAAGCTATTCAACATACTCATTACATGGGTAATAACCTATCGTTAAGTCGGTAATAAATTAGTCATAACTTTTGTCCCTCACAAATTTTAATCGACTAAAAAAAACAATAAGACCACGAAAAAAAAAACAATAAACCCAAGAGGTTCAGGACGTGAAAAAAAAGCGAAAAAACAATATGAATCCACAAATAAATTCAAGACGAGAATTGGTTCAGTTTTAACAACATTAAATTTGAACTCCCACCATTAAAATGGGATTTTTATACGCTTCCAATTCGCTTAAACTTTTGGCTACAATTTGATTCCATTTCTCTTGCGCTTCTTTGTTCAAACTATGCTTTGTTTCCTTGTCGTACTGGTTTTGAAAAGAACTAGATTCTCGGCTGTATTTTTTCAAAATTTTGCTCACGTTTTTATTGAATTTTTTCAAGTTGTAAGCCCGATATAAAATTTCCTTTCTCATTTTCCGAACAAACAATTCAGTAATGTCAAAATGAACCTGCTCATGTTTTAATAAATAAGCTGATTTTTGTTTTTTCTTAACCCACGATTGCCTTGGATGAAAAATAGTGGGAAGTATTATTCTCATAGAATCTCCTACCATGGAGGCATTGTAATTAAACCCTGAACTGGTATTCGCAGCATATTTGCTTCCTCTCTCAACCCTCCCTTTAAAATCATCCCAAGTCAATGCTTTGTTTAAATCATGACGAATTCCTTTTTGTCGGTCATGCGAGGACAACAGTGTAAGG
>JBLIAZ010000002.1:0-38295 GCA_047631875.1 Saprospiraceae bacterium | reverse complement strand
CTTAAAATCACAAATTGAAATTTATCACAGTAAAAGCAAGTCACCATTATGTTGGCTCAAAAACCCAAACGGCACCATGCAAAAGTTTTTTGTAGTGTGGTGGTGAGTCAAATATTGCGTTCATTAGTTGATAAACCCTAACTTCACCTCATGAAATTTACCATAGATCTTGTATCCGATGTCGTTTGTCCTTGGTGCTTTGTTGGAAAACGAAGAATCGAAGCAGCAATGACAGCAATGGAAAATGATGAATTCGATATTAACCTTCTCCCCTTTCAGCTAAACCCTGACATTCAAGAGGATTCAATTGAACTGCAACAATACTTAATTGACAAATTTGGGGACCTGGAAAGAGTCACCAACATGCAAAATCGTTTGGAAGCCGTGGCACTTGAACAAGGAATCAGCATGGATTTTTCCAAAATAAAATATGCACACAATACTTTGAAAGCACATGCTTTGATACAAAGTACTAATTCAAAAAAAAATAAACTAAAGCTCAATGAAGCGTTCATGTCGGCTTACTTTGAGCATGGAAAAAACATTGGTTCAACGGATGTACTGGAACAAATTGCCCTTGACAATGATGTGGAGTTTGATTCCAATTATAACACCTCTTTGAACATTCAAGCTGTCAAACAAGAGGAATTAAAAACAAAACAAATGGGTGTGAATGCTGTCCCCTCTTTTATTATTAACGGCAAGTATTTGATTCAAGGCGCACAACCTAAGGAAAGTTTTATCGAAGTTTTTGATAAAATAAGAGCTGAAAACGAAATATAGCAATGGAACAAAGAATCAAACTAATTTGGGATTTTAGAAATGTGGAAGCTGAAAAAATAGCGGAACATCACGTGAAACACCTTGAGGAGTACATTGCCTCTAAAAAAGTTCAAAATACATCAGCCCATTATGAAATGGTCCTGCCTAATCATTGGATTGCTTACCTAATAACCCATAAAAGCATGATGATTGAATTGCGAGATGCATTGAAACCGCATCGTGGTGAACGGATTTAAAACGCTTTTAATACCTTTTAGTGAAATAAATTAATTTTATTGCAACAATAAAAGCAACCTATTTAAGTTTGCTCCGTCCTTATAATAGAAACACTGACCTGTTATAAACCTTAAACCCTATTCATTATGAGCACATCAACCAAATTAAAAAACCTAAGAATCGCAGTTGTAGTATTAACAAACATCATAGCAATCATCGTATTTGCAATATGATATTTTATTGACATTATGTATTCGCTCAGCTTGAGCCAGTATGAGCACATTACCCCAACACCACTTAACTTTGATTAACAATTACTCTGAAATAGGATTTTTTATTTTATAGATCCTCTTGTCAATGAGATTTTCATTGTGCTCGTCAGACAAGCTATTATAAATCATTTTTAATGCATTTAAGGAGTTTAAATCCTCAGTTTTAAATTCTAATATTTTCATTAAATAACCAATAGCAACACCAAAGTCAATCTTTACATTTTCTTCAAATGCTAGTTTTTCTTTCCCATTGCTTTTGTTCATGTTTTGAATGCTAACATTTCCCCTGTTAACGTATATCACTCCTAAACCGTACAGCGCAGAATAGCTTTTTTTGTTTAAAATTAATGCGTTGCTAAAAGCCATGACGCTGGAGTCAATCTCAGATTGTTGATAATGCAGCTGACCTTTTATCACCCATAAGTCTTCTCTGTTTTTTACTTTTTTTGTGATGTCATTCAAAAGCGCAATTGCTTCCGTATTCATGTCCTTGTTCAAGTATATTTGAAGTTCAGCCAATTTTAAGTCTGGGTCATTTGGGTCGAGTATTTTTAAAGTATCAAGCACAACAAGAGCTTCCTCTGACTTATCGGTAATGGTTAAAATCTCCACTTTTTGCCCTAAATACTTAATCCTACCGTCACGAGTAATTTTTTTATTGGCTAACAATGAATCGGCGTAGTTCAATGCTAAGTCAAACTGCTTCACCATTTTCGCACAAACCATGGCGTTAAACAAGTCAATAGGTTTTGCTTTTTCTGGATGATACATTCGCTTTAGGGATATTCCCTTTTCCATATATTCAAGAGCTTTACTGAAGTTTTTAACTTGATAGTACTCCACTCCAACATTACTATACTCAATGGATAAACTCAATAAATTTGACATTACCATGTCATGTAAATCTCCTACTTTGTTAGTTTTTAGGTACAATTCATAATTACTTTTACTGATGTCAAAATAACTTATTTTACTACTGACGCTGTCCTCCTTTTGTCCAATCAGTAAATGCAGAGCTGCTTTGGTATAATAGTATTTGGCCATGCATTTCTCGTTTACAGTTTCAAGACCGTTCTCCTTGATAATGGCCTCGGCAAGTTTTAAACTTGCCATTGAACTGTCAATATCACTGTTGTTCATGGCTTTAACAGCTAACTTGATTTGCTTACATTGTGCATTAGCATTGATGTTTAACAACATCATAAGGGCAAAAATAACCTGAAATATTTTCATGGATTGGGTTTTAGTAATCACGGCAACAAAATTAATGAAAAATGTTGGAAGTAGATGACAATGAACGAATTCAGTAAACTACTTGTATTAATACTGTTTCAAATACTTAGGACTAAAATTATGGTATAAGTTTCGTGGCACTGGAGAGTCCCAATAATTGATTTTTCTTGCGATCAAGTAATCTACAATTTCCATTTTGACTTTATATTCTTCGGAGTCTAAAGGGTAAACAAGTTTCCTCAATTCAGTCCTGACATCAGTCGAATCACCTCTGTAATTTAGGTATTGAATGTTATCAAGGTTAATCTTTTTATCCATAATAAGGTGCTTAACAATGTCCACTCTTTTTGCTGAAAAGGCTGTAATAACAGCGTTTTGAAGACCAAATCTAGTTTCTGTGTAATCCAAGTCGGCACCTGCTTCCAACAAAATATCGATGTTTTTGTTGCTCACAGACGCTGCTGCAATAAGTGGTGTGCGTAATTTTTGATAAGCATCAATTCCTTTTGGCTTACCTACTACTTTTGTATTCGCCTCATGCTTTATCAACAATTTTAACAAGTAAGTGTCTTTGTAGTGTGCAGCTTGAATTATTGGAAATATTCCATACCTGTCTTTCAATTCAGTGTCTGCTTCTAGTTCGAGCATAAAATCGACAGCTCCTACCATTTCATTTTTTACGGCCCACAAAAGTAATGTTTGGTAAAACTTTTTTTCTTGATAGTCGATCAAGTCCGGTGATTCTTCAAAAAACAAGGTCGCCTTTTCGTATTCGTGGTTGTACAACGCTTCAGCTACATCCCAAACAGGAGTGTTTTTAAACAGTTTTAAATCAGTGGCTTGAACAGGCTTCTTTTTGAACATGGAACAGGAACACATTCCAATTAAAACCAAGACGAAGTAAGCTGCATGTTTCATTCCTTGTGCAAATTACGGAGTTTGAGTATAGGTTCCTTAAAATTTAGACATAAAAAAAGCGAGAATTAATCTCGCCTTTTTATTCTTTTTGTACCGGCTTATTGCACCGTGTTTTTTCACCGTTCCTCAAGTCAATATTCGTCTTCGTTAAACAGGTAATCCTCCTTAGTGGGAAAATCAGGCCAAATTTCTTCAATTGACTCATAAGGGTCGCCCTCGTCCTCAATTTCCTGCAAGTTTTCAGTTACTTCTAATGGAGCGCCAGACCTCATTGTAAAATCAATTAACTCATCCTTAGTTGCAGGCCAAGGTGCGTCAGTTAAAAAGGAAGCTAATTCTAATGTCCAGTACATAATTTATATTTTTAATAAAGTAATGAGGCTTTTTGAGTATCCACACTTGCTGCAAAAGTATGTTTTTAAAATTACTATCAAAATATTTTAGCAGCTATTTTATAAACAGTTTTACAAGTCTAATATGAAGGTCTTAAAAAGCCAGTTTTTGGTTGATTTTTTCGTGCCAAGGCAAACCAAATTCCTTTAAGTCTTGCATGAATGGATCAGGGTCAAATTGTTCCACATTGTATACTCCTGCTTTCAGCCACTGTCCTGTCAAAATCATTTTCGCTCCTATCATTGCAGGCACTCCAGTAGTATATGCGACACCTTGTCCTTTTACGTCTTTGTATGCCTGCTGATGTTTGCAATTGTTCCACACATAATAACTTACTTCTTTACGGTTTTTCACTCCTTTTATTATGCAACCAATAGAAGTTTCTCCGGTGTAATTTTTACCTAAACTTGAAGGTTCAGGAAGCAGGGCTTTTAAAAACTGCAAAGGAACAATTTGTTTCCCTTCATAATTGATCGGTTTGATGCTTGTAATTCCAATGTTTTGCATCACTTCAAGGTGCTTCAAATATTGGTCACCAAAAGTCATCCAGAATCTGGCTCTTTTAATGGTTGGAAAATTTTTAACTAAACTTTCTAGTTCTTCATGGTGCATTAAATAGGAAGCCCTCTCTCCTATTCCAGGATAATCAATCATTTTTTTAATGCTCAAGGATTCCACTTCATGCCAAACACCATCCTCGTAGTACTTTCCTTTTTGCGTAATTTCCCTGATGTTTATTTCAGGATTAAAATTAGTAGCGAAAGCCTTTCCATGGTCACCAGCGTTGCAATCCACAATGTCCAAATAGTGTATTTCATCAAAGTAATGTTTGGCGGCATAAGCGGTGAATACTTGTGTTACACCTGGGTCAAAACCACAACCTAACAATGCCATGATTCCTGCCTTTTTAAATTTTTCATGGTAAGCCCATTGCCATGAATATTCAAATTTTGCTTGGTCAATGGGTTCGTAATTAGCGGTGTCTAAATAATGTACTTTGGTGGCCAAGCACGCATCCATGATTGCTAAGTCTTGATATGGTAAGGCTAAGTTCACTACCAGGTCAGGTTTGAATTGTTTGATTAAAGCAATTGTTTCCTGTACATTGTCAGCGTCAAGCTGGGCAGTTTGAATGTCAGTATGAGCAATCATTTTTGCAATAGCATCACACTTTGATTTAGTCCTAGAAGCTAGCATTACTTCAGTAAATACGTCGGTTAAGCGAGCCATTTTTTGTGTAGCTACATTGCTGACACCTCCTGCACCTATTATTAAAACTTTACTTCCCATGTTTTCTCATTTTATGCAAAAATACAAACTCAGTTGGTAAACTTATCTTAATCAAATTAAAAATGAGTTTTTAGTTACAGAAAGGATTCAATTTCCTAAATTAGTCGGTCAATACGAACTAATTTATTTACTATGAGAAACAGCTTATTTACCATTATTGCCTTCGCCCTTATTACCACTGGGGTTAGCGCACAAAGTTCGTCAACGGACTTTTTCTTTGGCTACAAAAAGAGTACTTTGACAAGTGATCACTCTGCTACTTTAGAAACGCTTTTTGAACAGCACAAAGGAGATTCATCTACCATTAAAATCATTTCGCACTGTGATAGTGTTGGTGGTTCTGACTATAATGTAGGTTTGGGACAAGCAAGAGTTGACTTGTTTGTAAAGTTTTATACTTCAAAAGGAATATCAGCCGATAGAATTACTGAGGTAAACAATGGATCAAATAATCCACTTGCACCAAATAATACCGAAGAAGGTAGGGAACAAAACAGAAGAGTCATTGTTCAATATTTTGGATCAGGAGAGGCACCTGTTGCTGAGGCTGAACCAGAAGATTCTGCGCAAGCTGATGTGGTAGTTGCTGGTGATTGTTCTACTGACACTATTGTTAACTTAACTGGTGGTGCCATGTTAAAAATGAACGCTTGTGAATTTGCGAAGTACAGTTCATGTTTATCGGTAAACATAATAAGTACTGCTGCAAAATTGAAAAGTTCAAATTACACTACAATGGGAATGAATGGGCAGGTGATGTCTACAGCAGGAATAGTAGAGGTTAAAATTTGTGAAGGCACAGAGTTAGAAAATGTCATGACAGTTTATGTACCTGTTTTAACGGATTGTAAATCCAAGGTGCATCCTGATTTGTGGACAAGTTTTGGAAAAGGTGTTTGGAATTCAAGGACAGCGAAAGCTCAAATTGATTCTGTTAATGGAAAAGCTTTTTATGTTTACACTACAAAAACAAGCAACGAGGCTAATTTTGCAACTCACATAAACGAAAAACCAGAATTTACAGTTAAGTCTAAAAAAGGTTTGAAGTTGAAAGAAGTTACTGTTTATTACGCTTGTGAAATGGGTGTGTACAGAAAAACGTTAGAGGAGCCAGCTAAGAAAATGAAAATAGCTTTGCCTTGTCCAAGTGCTGAAGTTAAGTTTGATATCGTTGCTGTGGATAAAGAAGGGAAAGAAGTTAAATTAACGAACCTTTCTTCGCTTGATATCAAGTCAAAAGGAAAACAAAAATCTTGTGAAACTGAAGGCGTTAAAAAATGTTTTTACATTTACCCTGAAGAGAAATAAAGAATTAATAAAGGTTGAAATCAATGCCATGTAATGGTTAAGGTTTTCAATGCTAAGTAATACAAAAAAGCGATCCATTTGGGTCGCTTTTTTTTTGTTACTGGGTTTTGGTTGAACAAAAGGTAGATATTCAACCCCGTTTACAAAGCTCCTTCCGTTACCTTTTCACCTGTGTTCATTATGAGTTGGAACACCAACTTATTCAGACTATGACTTCCTTATTTAAGACTCTAAAACCATCGTTTTCAATAATCATTATTCTTCTATTTATTGCCCTATCGGTGCAAAGCAAATATGCATCTCAGTATGTCAATGTCGACTGTTCTTCCGAAAACCCATCACTAAGTATGATTGAGAAAGAACACATTTGGTACAATTATGTGAAGCTAAGTGAAGGGAATTGGATTCATTATTCTTTTTCTGATAGTACGGGTAATAATCAAAGTGTCATCAACAGGAGTTCTAAAGACTTATGTAAAGAGCTTAGCAGGTACTTGGTTGATCAAGGAGTAGAACCTGTAAGAATCATCATGAAATATTCTCCTTATGCATCCTTGGTTGTGTACAAGGAGTCAGGCAAAAACATTCATGCAAACTATGTAAGTCGAGCATCAAAAAATGCTCAGTTGTTTACAATTAACAATCAAACAGGAGGGTCATGTTTGACAAAGGCGGGTAATAAAATTGATTTTCCATCCGAAGCTTTTAATTGCGCAAAGGATGCTTTAGTAGATGTTGAAATACATGAAATGCTTTCAAAAGGAGATTTTGTTAAAACCGGTTATACCTCTACCTCGAACGGTAAAATTTTAGAATCTAGAGGGATGTACCACATAAAAGCAACTCATGAGGGTATAGATGTCAAATTAAGGAGAGGGAAAAGTGCCGAGATTAAGTTCGCTAAAAATAATTTTCCTACTATCGATGAAGCTTCTATGTTCAATACATTTTATGGGCAAGAAAAAAAGGGAATAGTAAATTGGAAAATTAGTGGCTTTGAAAAAACAACTTCAAATACATCCTCAAACTCTGGAGACCTCCCTCCTATTTCAAAACGACAAAAAGGCAGCACCAGGCTTACTAGGAAAGTCACTTATACGGAAACTACTTATGTTCAGTTGTGCAAAAAAATACATTTAGTAAATACCACCATCAGTAAAAACATGAAAAGTTGTAAGCTTGATAAACAGACTTATAGCAAGCTAATTAAGGAACATGGAAAGTTAAACCATTTGTTAAAGGGGAATTTGGTGGACATTAGTTCTTTCAAGGAGTACTTGTCGATTGCAAAAAAGAATCCCAACAGTGTATTGCTTGGGCTGAACCAAAAGCAAAAAGAAGATTATGATCAAAGTGCAGCCGAAGAACGAAAAGAAAGGATTGCTGCAGCCGAAGAAAGGCGAAAGAGGTTTTTGGAACAGCAACGAAAAATTGACGAGGAACGAGCAAAACAACAAGCTATTTCTGCCGCTAGAGTCGCTGCCGAATTGAAGAATTTTCCTGTAACCATGAGAATAAGTAAACTTGGAAACATTAATTGTGACAGGTTTGACAACAATGTACGAAAAACAAATGTGATTGTTCAACTTGACGATTTTGATTATGATCAAATAAAAGTATATGCCATTTTTAAAAACATAAAATCTGTCATTCACGGGTATTACCGAAAGGAACACAAAGGGATGATTAAATTTGATAATTTACCAAGAGGTAAAAAAGTAACGTACCTTGCGGCCACTTTTAAAGGTGATGAAGTAAAATTGGCATACTTCACTAAGCGAATTAAAGAAGACGATCACATCAAGTTGTCACTCACCACCTATACCCGAGATAACTACGAACGTGTTTTAGACGATTTGATTCCTTGACGGATTAGGATTTCTTAATCCCCTATTTTGGTGCTAACCGATATATGAATATTGCTATGATAGCATACACGATGTTGGGAATCCAAATGGCTAGTTCTGTGGAGATTGGTGTATTGACTGCAAACACTTCCCCTACTTTACCCAAAAACACATAGGAAGAGGCAAGCCCTAAACCATATGCTATGTCAGCTCCTGTGCCTCCTTTACTTTTTTTAGAGGCAATGCACACTCCTATGAATGTTAAAATGATAATCGAAAAAGGAACAGCTGTTCGTTTTATTAGTTCCATTTCGTAATTCTTAGTATACATGGACCCCTTGGATTTTTCAGAAGTAATGTACTCACTTAGTTCGAAAGAATTCATGGTGGTAATTAAACGCTTTTCCTTGTGGAATTCCTTGTTGGTGAATCCCAAAATAGTATCCCTTATAGTTCCTTGATGCAAAGTAAGTTTACCAGCAACCATTTTTCTTTCATGCCAATTTTTGCAAAGCCAGGACTTTTTACTTTCATTCCACTTGATGTTATTTGCTCCAAATCGGTATTTAAGTTGCCCGTCTTCAATGATGTCATATTTAAAATCGTATGCAATGTCAGCGGTTTTAGAATAGGTTTTTACAAAGACATAATGATTGGGTTTTATCTCTTTGTATACATTAGCGTTGTTAAAATCATATTTACCCCAGTAAATTTTCTTTTCAAACTCTAACTTATTTTTATTTGTTTTGGGAATCACAAAGTGACTCATGAAAAGAGATATGAACAACAATATGAACGCGCCAATGAAATAAGGACGCAGCATCCTGTTGAAACTAATACCCGAACTTAAAATTGGAATAATTTCTGTTTGCGCAGCCATTTTTGAGGTAAATAAAATGACAGCAATGAATACCAGTAAAGGCGCTAAAGTGCTATAAATCCAGGGGATGAAACTCAAGTAATAGTCCACCACAATTTCTTTCATGGTCACGTCCTCCTCCATGAAATCATCTATTTTTTCACTGATATCAAAGACAACAGCTATTAAAATAAATACGGCAATGATAAAAAAGAAGGTTCCTAGAAACTTACGTAATATGTAGATGTCTAACTTTTTTAACATATCAATTATAATCGTTGTCCTAACTTTTTGACCATCATGTCCTTCCAAGTACTAAAATCTCCATCGATGATATGCTGTCTTGCTTGCTTCATTAAGTTTACATAAAAAGCTAGGTTGTGGATGCTAGCAATTTGCTTACCTAATAATTCATGAGCTGAAAACAAATGTCGCACATAAGCCTTACTGTATATACTATCCACACTAGCAGTGCCGTTTTCATCCAGTAGACTAAAATCGTCTTTCCACTTGTTGTTTTTGATATTGATGATCCCCTCCGATGTAAATAACATTCCATTTCGTGCGTTCCGAGTTGGCATCACGCAATCAAACATGTCCACACCCAAGGCTACGTTTTCTAATAAATTTATTGGAGTTCCCACACCCATTAAGTAACGTGGTTTGTCTTCAGGAAGTATGTCGCACACTACTTCACACATGGCATACATTTCTTCAGCTGGCTCACCTACAGACAGGCCCCCTATGGCGTTTCCTTCTCTTCCAAAAGACGCAATGGCTTCTGCAGATTCCTTTCGTAAGTCTTTGTAAGTACTTCCTTGTACGATAGGGAAAAATGTTTGGTCGTATCCGTAAAGTGGTTCTGTGCCTTTGTCAAAATGATCACAGCATCGTTCCAACCACCGGTGAGTCATGTGCATGGATCGTTTTGCATACCTATAATCACATGGGTATGGCGTACATTCATCAAACGCCATGATAATGTCTCCTCCTATTTCACGTTGAATTTCAATGGCTTTTTCGGGACTAAAGAAATGATAAGAGCCATCAATGTGTGATTTAAACTTGACGCCCTCTTCTTTAATTTTTCGACGTCCTGCTAAAGAATATACCTGAAAGCCTCCACTGTCAGTTAAAATTGGTCGGTCCCAATTCATGAACTTATGTAATCCTCCTGCTTTTTGTAATATTTCAGTCCCAGGACGTAAGTACAAATGGTAGGTGTTCCCTAAAATTATTGGAGCATCAATGTCTTCAATTAATTCTTTTTGATGCACAGTTTTTACCGTACCAACTGTTCCTACTGACATGAACACGGGCGTTTTAATTTTTCCGTGAGCCGTTGTTACAGTTGCTGCCCTTGCTTTTGACAGCTTGTCTTTTTTGCTTATTTCGAATTTCACTTGGTTTGTTTAAAAAAACAAGGTAAAGATAACATTTTAACCCATCAACCTGAGCCCGATTCTTAGTATCTTTGTAGTCAACATCAGTAGCATCAACAATTGGAACTTAGAAAAAAAATATTACAACATGCAGGCCCATTATACGCGGTTTGCTACACCAGTAAATTAGATTTAATTTTTACAGGAGGAGCCGACAATATAGTTGCTTCGTGGGATCCCATCACTTTTGAAAATACCGATTTTTCGATTAAAACAAGTTCAACTATTTTGAATTTAACAATCGTGAATGAAACCCAACTTTTTATTGGGCTATTCAATGGCGATGTCCATGTCATTGATTTAGAAACTAAAAAGGAAATCAAATACATTACTTACCATAAAAAGGGAGTTTATGCCTCTTTATATAATCGTAAAACAAATTACTTAATCATTGGAAGTGGTGACGGCAACTTGTCTATTTGGGATTGTAAAAACTATGACCTGTTGCTGTCAAAAAAAATAAGTGATTCCAAAATTAGAGCCATTACAATGGTAGATAATTTGGTATATGTTGGGACCACAGAAGGTGTACTATACGTTCTTGATGTGGTGGACATGAGTTTAGTTGACAGCTACAATATCAGTGAGGAAGGAATCAACAGTTTGTCTTTAATCCCTCAAAAAAACGCCATTTTACTGGGTGGAAAAGACGCTCATTTGACGATGTACAGTACCTCGTTGAACAAAGTGGTGCTAAAAATACCTGCTCACAACTGGGCAATTTATAAGGTACTTGTGATAGAAAACATTTTAATCACTTGCTCAAGAGACAAAACCATTAAGGAGTGGGATTTGACGACCATGAACCTTATAAAAAGGCACGGGTTTCCTCAAGTTAAATCTCATACTCATTCAGTAAACAGTATGGAGTACATTGCTAAGCATCAATTGATAGTCAGTGTAGGTGATGATAAAGCCATTTGTATTTGGTCTTTATAAAAAAATCCTGAACGATTTGTCCAGGATTTTGTACAAATTATATTAACTGAATAAACTACTGAAGGCTACTTCTGCTATCCTCCACATCAGCCTTATCAGAAATCAATTCCTGAAGAACGAATTCTGTTTTACTCCTGTTTTGTTGGTTCAACTGATTTGATTCTAAATCAAAGTTTGTTTCTTCGGTTACAATTGCGGGTACTTCCGAGTTTGATTTTACAATGTAAGCAGCATCTAAGCCCACTACTAATGTGGAAACACTTCCTGACTCAAGCGAATAAATGACGCCAGTTAAGCTGCTCTCGTAACTTAGTTTTGGAACACCTACGCCTGTTAACACATTTTCGATTGTCTCAACAGATGAACCGTTAAATAAGCTTGCCAAATCAGTTAATGTTGCATCAGTCACATCTCCAAGTTTTTCAGCAATGTAAGCTGCCTTTTTAATTTTCATGACTTTTTCCCTGATTTCGTTTTTTACTTCTTCATCACCTAAACTTTGGTATCCTCTGTTTGTTTCATCAACTACTTTAGCCACAACGTATTTTCTGTCAAAATCAAAAACTTTACACTGGTTGCCTTCGGCAGTATTGAAAGCCCAATGAACTAATGACCTAGCCCCCTTCAAGTCATTTACTAAGTATTGTTGAGGCTCCAATTTTACTGAGTCAATGGTGAACTTAAAACTGTCACGTAATTCAATTAAGTTTTTCCCATCATTCAAGGCAATAGCCACTTGGTTTATTTTATTAAAATACCCATCCCTTGTTTTGTTTCTTGGTAAAACAGATTTTGATACAATTCCAATTTTTAGTTTTTTAGACTTTTCGCCCATCTTGTCTACTTTCACCAACTGATAGTAGTAATACCCTCCATTTTGAGTAACGATTTTTATTTTTTTAACGCTGCTACTTGATTCCGACTCCATGAAAACAGAGTCTAAAAATTGTGGAGCGTACAATGGCGACTTATCTTGAATCCAACCTAAATCTCCGCCTTTTTCAGCACTAGCTGAATCAACAGATACTGCTGCAGCAGTACTTGTAAAATTACTTCCAGAGGTCAGCTCATTGTACACACTGTCTACGTAGGTATCAAAAGATGCCCACATCGTTTGTACTTCTTCTTGTTCTGGCTTAGGGTTATTTTTTAACAACGCTTCTATCCTTTTTTCGGGAGTCAATAACACTTGAGATACTTTTGCTGAATCAGGCATGTGTTGGACGTCAATTATTTTTGCGACACTATAAGTTTTGTTACCATCACTGTACCCAGAATATGGTCCATAAACAAAACCTTTTTCTTGCTCAAAAAGCTTGTTGTCTAATTCAAGAGCTAATCCTCCTCCTTTTTTGTAATAAGCATTATCAAAAGGAGTTTCACTTTCAGTTCTCACAAATAGTTCATCATTTTCCTCTTCAGCAAATAGTTTTACTGTTTCTTTTGCCCAAGTCAAGACATATTGGTCGTCATCTACAGATGGGTCAATACGGTAAGCTGCGTAAATGACTTTTTTACTTGGTTGCAATAACTTGTATTTCCCTTTGTTTTTGTTGTAAAATTCTTTGATTTCTTGCTCACTCACCTCTACTAGTGAGTCTGAAACTAAATAGTAAGGAATTGTTCCAATGGTCACACTTTTTTTAGCGTATTTCCCATTGTATAAATCAAGGGATTCACTAGATGTAGTGAAAAAAGAGTTTTTAACTAAACTCATCAGCTTCTCTTGTTTTCTTAAAGAGATTCCGAAGTTTTTAATAAGTTCTGCCTCTTCGTAAGATCTAACTTGGGCAAACTTAGAGTAGTTTTCGACATCGTCGCTTAATTCTTGACGAATGCTTTGGTAATTTTGTGCTCCACCAAACAGCCTACCTACAAAAAATTGAGAAGGGTTTTCCCCAGCCAACATTTCATCTATTTCACTGTCTGTTATGTTAATCCCATTCTTATCAGCTTCGCTTTCGAATATTTTTTTCATCAATAACTGACTCCATGTCTGATTAGAAAACTGCTGCTTTTCTTGGTCTGTCAATGACGATTTTGTGTTTCGCTTTCCATTCAAATAAAGAATAGTTGAATAATAATTATCAAATTCTCCTTGCGAAATGTCTTGACCTTCAAAGCTTCCAACACTGTCAGTAATACTCGGTGCTGAACTTGAGAGTGAATCACCGATAATGAACAAAAATAAGCCACCGCCAATCACGATTAAACTAAGTAAGGAATTGTCTCTAATTTTTTGAAAAACTGCCATTTTTATCTAATTTTTAAGGTCACGAAGATACTTATTTCACGTGAAATCATTGCATGAAAAGCTCAAGCTTTTGAATGAAAACACAAAGTTTCTTATCTCGTAGTCATCCACGCTTGTGCATTGTGAGTTGATTGTATCCAGCGCATCGATTTTAAAGCATCTGACCTGTTGTTATACGATCCGTAAGCGACCATGTGTAAACCTTTTTCTGATTTACCAGATAAATGAGCTTCATACCCAAGCGACTTAAGGTTATTCACAAAATTAGTAGCGTTGTGCAAAGACCTAAAACATCCTGCTACTACAACGTATTTACCTTGGTATGCATCATGACCTAAAGCCTCTGTTGTTTCTGAATGGACTTCGGTATTGTCAATTTTAGCTTCTTCCTTCTCCTGGTTTGTATTGATTTCGCGCACCCCAAGTATTTCATCATCAGGTAAATCGGTGACATAAATATCCTCAGTAAGTACTGAACTAGTTTCTATGATGGAATCGTGTAGATTCGAACTATCAGTAGTTTTGTTGGTAATTAAAATTGGAGCATCAATAATTCCCTCGTTGATTGCACTGTCCTCAATGGGTGTAGGAATCACATCTTCAGCTGTGGTAAAAAACAAGCCTAACGATTCAGCTTGACGCTGGACTACATCAATGTTAATGTAGCTCCAAACAAACATCACTAATATCGCTGCTGCCAAAGCTCCTCCTGATACAATTTTTTTAACGTTTTTATTAAAGGAAGGCGAAGCTTGACGTTGTACAAATTCTTCTTTTATTTTCCCTGAGATCCCTTCTTTTTTAAGGACTTGAGCTTTAATGACAGCAAGACCATAAGCATCATTTAAAAAATTGGTTTTTAAATTTTGTGTAAAAATTATAGCACCTTTTTTGTTGCTCATTAACGAACCAACGCCTGAAATTGTTATTCTTTTTGAGGATGACAATACGATGAGCCACTGGTCTACTTGCAGCTCTATGACGTTAAGCGCCTCTTGGTATGTTATTTTATATTTAAGTACGATTTCCTGAGCAACAAGGCCATCATTTTTTTTGAGTAGCGCGTTAAATATTAAACTTTTACTAGGAGGGAGAATTAAATTCTTGTCAGTCAATATTTGAGCCCCAAGGTACTGCGATACAAAACCTCCAAATCCAGGAATAACAACACAATCATACTTATACAGCATGTCATGGATTACTTCTTCTAATTTAATGCTGTCGCTGTCGCTCAACTGGGTGTTTTTTAATTGTACTCAGACCACGAATGTACTATATAATCAGCTGATTAGGGCTTGATAAAAAGCAATAAAATTAAGAATTTTTCAACAAAATTTCTTTTGCCATCTTCATTGGAACAGAGATGTATTTCTTTTCCATGTAGGCCAACATGTCGTCAAGAACCTTTCTGCTTGATTCGTCAAGGGTTTCGAGTTCTTTTGAAAACACTTCTGAAACTGCAAGGGTTCTTATTTCTTTTATTTGTTGCGGCACCCTTTTCATGGCAATTTCAACTTTTCTTTCCTTGTAGTGTTGTTTAAATTCTTCAAGCTTATTTGAAATGTATGATTCACATTTACTTATTTCTTGTTTTCTAGCTTCAAGGTTTTTATTGGAGATACCTTTTAATTGATTTATTTCAATGTAATTGACAGCATATTCGGTCACAATTGACGCATCTACATCCGTAGGTACAGCTATATCCACAATAGTTTTTTTAGTGGTTTCACCAATTAGTAATTTATCGTAAACAGATTTCGTAAATATTGGGTCCTCACTTCCTGTGCAAGTCACGAGCAAATCAAATCCGTCCTTATGGGTATGCAAATCACTTAATGCTAAAGCTTTTCCTTTTACTTGATCAGCTAACGATTGAGCTTTACTTAATGTCCTGTTTATTACGGTAAAGTTTTTAAATCCATGCTTAAATAAAAATTTACACATGGTAGTATTCGTTTCACCTGCTCCTACTACCAAGACGCGAGAATCGTTTTTTAAATTTAAATCTCGCAGAGTTCTGTAGGCTAGGGAAACAATTGAAACTGGATTTTTAGCTATGTTGGTATGCGTATAAACTTCCTTAGCACATTCAATGGTTTTACTCATGATTAACCGTAGGTAGTCACCAGTTAAACCCCACTTATGACATTCATCATAAGATTTCCTTACTTGTGTAATTATTTCTCGTTCGCCAATCACTAAAGAATCCAAAGAAGACGCCGTTCTAAACAAATGCATAATCGCATCTAATCCAATGTAAGCAGCACTATTATCAAGAGCCCATCTTATTTCAGTATCATTCCACTGGGGATTTAATGTCGAAAACACTTCTGATAGTCTTGATTCGTTGAATGGTACATCATCCACTATCATTAGTTCCACTCTGTTACAAGTGGATAAATATTGTATTTCTGAAATACCAATGTCCAAAAACAGGGATAACCTTTCCTTTCGCTTAGCCGCCTCAATGTGCAACTTCCCCATGTTCACCAGATCAGTGGTTTTATGGGTGAAAGATATGATTTTAAATGTTTTCAAAAGGTGATCAGTTTGGCTACCTCAAAAATCTCAATCTTATGTCAATGGATTGTCACGAAATTGTCATGAATAAAAAAAAGCTGATGGATATCAGCTCTTTTTGTAACAACTATTATGTTTAATACTTTTTCAAGTAATCAAATGAGAATTAGATCCTCATTATAAGTGCATGAATTCTTTTTTGGACTTCAAAAAGTCATCAGACTCTCTGTGGTCTTCATCATCAACACAGCAATCTACTGGACAAACTGCCGCGCATTGTGGCTCATCGTGAAATCCAACACACTCTGTGCATTTATCAGGTACAATGTAATATACATCCATGTCGACAGGCTCTTGCTCTGCTTCGGCATCATACGAATTACCCATTGGTGTTTTTTGATCACCTGTAAGAGAAGTTCCGTCTGCTAACCTCCATTCAACTCCTCCTTCATATATTGCATTGTTTGGACATTCTGGTTCACATGCTCCGCAGTTAATGCATTCGTCTGTTATTATAATTGCCATTGTAAATTTCTTTTAAGTAATAATTGTCACAAAAGTAATAAGGTTGATGGGTTTATACAAGGTTTGAGATGTATTTTAGTTTTCTTATTAGCTAACAACTAAGTTCTAATAACTATTCTTTTACCCGTTTTTCCCATGACACGCCTTGAACTTTTTCCCACTTCCGCAAGGGCATGGTTCATTTCGACCCACTTTAGTTTCAGCTACCACAGGAGTTTTTTTAACTGGTTTATTTTCTCGTTCCAGAGCTTCTCCTCTGTTGGCTGAACCTTCCACTGATCCAGATATAGCTCTGTTTTCAGCTAATACTCTTGGGACTTGCTGCCCTCCTTCAGTAGGATTTTGGTAAACCCCACCTTTCATTAAAAATGATACAATTTCGGCGTTAGTCTTGTCTAACATCTCTTTGAAAATAATATAGGAGTGCCTTTTGAATTCTTGCAAAGGATCTTTTTGCTCCATGGATGCATTTTGAACGTTTGTTCTTAAATCATCCATTTCACGCAAATGCTCTTTCCATTGCTCGTCAATTATCATGAGCGTAATTGCTCTTTCAAACCTATCAACTACTTCCTTTCCTTCTGTTTCATATGCTTTTTTGATGTTTACGCTTAACTCAAAAACCTTTACCCCGTCAGTCATTGGGATAGCCATATTGGTAAACTCTTTTCCTTTATTCTCGTACACGTCCTTAATTGCTGGAAAAGTAATTTTTGCAAGGTTCGCTCTTTTTTCTTTGAATCTATTAATGATTAATGGAGTGATAATTTCGTACACTCCTTGATCCGATTTACCTGTAAAATCCTCCTCTGTCAATGGGCTGCTCATTCCGAATAAAACGACCATTTCGTCTTTAAATCCTTCGTAATCTTTGGAAGGATGATACTTGTAAATCACTGCTTCGATGGTACTTAACAATGTAGTTGAAATATCGATACTTAACCTGTCACCGTATAAGGCATTTCTTCTTTTTTGATAAATCCCTTCTCTTTGAGCATTCATTACGTCATCGTATTCCAATAAACGCTTTCTCATTCCAAAGTTGTTCTCCTCCACCTTTTTTTGTGCTCTTTCAATGGATTTAGAAATCATGGAATGTTGAATCACTTCACCCTCCTCTAGTCCCATTCTATCCATTAATTTGGCAATTCTTTCCGAACCAAATAAACGCATCAAGTTGTCATCAAGTGATACGAAAAACTGTGATGACCCTGGGTCTCCTTGACGACCAGCTCTACCCCTTAGCTGCCTGTCAACTCGACGTGACTCGTGTCTTTCAGTAGCAATAATTGCTAATCCACCAGCAGCTTTAATTTCTTCACTCAACTTAATATCTGTTCCCCTTCCTGCCATGTTTGTGGCAATGGTAACCATCGCCTTTTGGCCTGCTTGTTTTACAATGTTGGCTTCTTGCTCATGTCGCTTTGCGTTCAAGACATTGTGCTTGATTCCTCTCATTTTCAATGCCCTGCTTAGGAGTTCTGAAATTTCAACGGATGTTGTTCCCACTAAAGCTGGCCTTCCTAATTTGGTTACTTCGTTTATTTCTTCGATGACAGCATTAAACTTTTCACGCTGTGTTTTGTACACTTTATCTTGTCTGTCATCCCTAATGATAGGTTTGTTGGTCGGGATTTCAACCACATCCAATTTGTAAATATCCCAAAGTTCAGCCGCTTCTGTCATTGCGGTACCTGTCATACCACTTAACTTATGGTACATCCTGAAATAATTCTGAAGTGTTACTGATGCAAAAGTTTGAGTAATCGCCTCTACTTTCACCCCCTCTTTCGCTTCCACAGCCTGATGTAATCCATCACTCCATCGTCGCCCATCCATAACCCTACCAGTTTGCTCATCCACAATTTTCACAGCACTGTCCATAACCACGTAATCCACATCCTTTTCAAACAAAGTAAATGCTTTGACCAGTTGTTGCATGGTGTGCAATCTTTCCACTTTTATAGAATATGCTTGGGTAATTTGATTCCTTTTTGTTGCCTCTTCTTTGACAGGAAGCTCCTGTTGTTCAAGCTCGGCAAATACAGCTCCGATGTCCTCTAATACAAAAAAGTCTTTGTCCGATATAGACTTCGAAATTAAAGCAACTCCCTTTTCTCGGAGTTCAATGGCATTGGTTTTTTCGTCAATTACAAAGAAAAGCTCATCGTCAATGATGTGCATGTGTTTCCCTTGCTCTTGCATGTAGTTATTTTCCGTTTTTTGAAGCAATTGTTTTACCCCTTGCTCACTTAAAAACTTAATTAAAGGCTTGTTTTTAGGCAACCCCCTGAAAGCTCGCAATAATTCTATTCCTCCATTTTCTTTGTCCTCGGCAGCCAATAATTTTTTGGCCTCAGACAATGTTTTTGTCACCATCGACCTCTGAGCTTGAACCAATTCTTGAACAAAAGGTTTAAGTTCGTCGTACTGTAAATTTTGTTTTCTGGATGAAGGACCACTGATAATTAAGGGTGTCCTAGCGTCATCAATTAACACAGAATCAACTTCATCGACAATGGCATAATGATGCTTTCTTTGCACCAATAAGTTGACATCGTTTGCCATGTTGTCCCTCAAATAATCAAATCCAAACTCACTGTTTGTTCCGTAAGTGATATCGGAATTGTATGCTTTTCTTCTTCCGTCAGAATTAGGCTCGTAATTGTCGATACAATCAATGCTTAATCCGTGAAATTCAAACAAAGGACCCATCCATTCACAATCCCTTTTTGCCAAATAATTATTCACTGTAATTAAGTGCACTCCTTTCCCAGCAAGAGCATTCAAGTAAACAGGTAAGGTTGCAACCAAGGTTTTCCCTTCTCCTGTTCCCATTTCCGCAATTTTACCAGAGTGAAGTACTGCACCACCAATTAACTGCACTTGGTATTGCTCCATGTCCCAGTTAATTTCATTTCCTCCAGCTATCCAGGTGGTAGAAAATTCGGCTTTAGCATCAGTGATTTCAACGTAATCTTTTGTGGTAGCCAACTCTTTATCGTTGTCGCTTGCGGTAACAACTATTGATTTGTTGTCCTTGAACCTTCTAGAGGTTTCTCTCATTGTTGCAAACGCTTGAGGCAATATGTTGTTCAGCGCCTCTTCAATTTTTATTTCTATCGCAGTGGATAAGACATCAATTTCTTTGAAAATCTCAGTTTTTTCTTTCACCAATACAGCAGGATCGTTAGCCTTTTTAGTAAGTTCTTCGATTTTGCCTTCCTCAAGCGCAATGTGATCTTTAATGGATTTTTTAAACTCCGCTGTTTTCGCTCTTATCTCATCGTGAGACAATGACTTAAGTTTTTCTTGCTCAGCAATTATACTCTTAACAAGGGGTAAAATAACTTTTATGTCTTTGTCTGATTTACTACCAAATATTTTGGTAATCGCCTTTGAAATGGATTTTATCATCGTATACTTTTGTGCAAATTTTGAGCAACAAAAATAACCTAAAAAAGAGGAATTAACATCTTTAATTGCTGCAAATTCCTCACAAAATTTCAAAAGTAATTTTACAATAAAATCTTTGAATCAGACCAACATACCGCTGTCTTTAACCATGATTTGGTCCTAAGGTGATTTTTAATCCTCTTCCTTTTCCCTTATAGCTTTCCTCACACCCATGGTCAGCTTTCGGTTGTACGTTTCGAGCAAGTAAGCCATGTAGTTTTTAGTGGATTTTGTAATGCAATTGGTGTACAGTTTAATCCTGTTTTTGATAGAATCTTGAAGTACTTCAATTAAGTCAAAACTTCCATCCATAGTGTCAGAGTTATTTGCAATGAGTTCCACATGATTTTTAATTGCAATGTCAACCGTTAAGTTTCCTCTTTCTCCCCTATCCATCAGCCCGTCGTAAACATCTGTTACATCCAGGAATAAACTTTCGGTATCCATTGGAAACCTGTCAATCACTTCGTCCGGGAAGGTGTATATTAATTCACGTTGTTTTTCTACTTCATCAAAATAACTTTGATCCAAGTATTTGTCGGGGTTTGTAAACACCTCTGCCCAATCAATGAATTCTTCCCATAACCCAAACCTATGGTTGTTGTTACCTAAATCAATTATACCAAAATTTTCTTTGTTTTTGGTCACTCTCGACCCTCTTCCTACCATTTGATGGTAAAGTGTCAATGAACGTGTAGCCCTGTTTAATATGATAGTTTCTACACTTGGCTCATCAAAACCTGTGGTTAAAATTCCTACTGAAGACAAAATTGCTCCGTCAGTAGTACGGAACCAGTTTAGAATGTCTCTTCTTTCTTGATCACTACAAGTACTGTCAAGGTGTTTGATGTTGGAAATTCCTTGCTCGCGAAATGTATCGTACACCATCCAACTCACCCTAATTCCAGGATTAAAAATCAAAGTTTTAGTTCCTTTAGCTCGTTCTAGGTAAGCTGCGACAAGCTTGTCTTGCATGTCAAAACCTCCGTATAGTTTTTCTGAGGAGCTTACTGTAAAATCACCATTTATACCTACTCTTAACCCTCCCAAGCTCACATCGTAACTGTAAGTAGTAGGTGTACACAAATAGGTATTGGTAATCAAATCTGAAATGGAAGCACCTATGATCAACTGATCGTAATTTTTGTTCAGTGGTAAATTCCTATTGGAACTAAGAGGGGTAGCTGTTACACCCAACATGTTCACGTTATCGAAATATTGAAATATTTTTCGGAAGGAGTTGTTATGAGCCTCATCAACAATTACAAGTCCAATGTTACGTAAGAAATCCTCGTTATCTTGTAGTCTGTTGTTAAGTGTTTCCACCATGGCAATAAAACAAGAGAAATCGTCTTGATCAGCAACTTCTTTGACTTCGGAGTTAATTACTACGTTGTCTAACCCAATGCCTTTTAAACATTCCGAGGTTTGAACTAAAAGTTCAATCCTATGAGTAAGAATCAATACTTTTTTCCCCGTTTTTTTAACGAATTGCTCGGCTACGTGGGAAAAGATAATGGTTTTCCCTCCTCCTGTTGGCAATTGAAATAACAAGTTGGTGTTTACACCATTCTCATCCAATGCTGAAAATATTTTTTCTAAAGAATTTTCTTGATAAGGATACAGCTTTTTAATAGCGTATTTCTCATGAAGGGCTGGCTTGTTTTCGGTTGACATCGTTTAAAAAATAGGTAACAAAAGTATATCAAATAAAGGGTTATAAAAACTCCTTGGGCAGGATTATTTTGACTTTTTATTAACGTTGGTGAATAACTAATCGAGTTTCGTCTACTATGTACTTAAAACGAAAGGGGTTAGCAAAATATTTCATGCAAGATTTAATTAAAAAAACTTTGCAATTGTTTCACAAAATCTTGCGATTTACCTACATTTTGAAAATCACTCACTCCTTGCACTCCTCCAATGACGTTCGTTAAGAAAATCTCGTCGGCATCCAACAAATCCTGTATACTCACTTTCAGTTCTTCTAATACAACATTTTTTTTTTCACAGTAGTTAATTACTTGCATCCTGAACACCCCAGCTATACAACCTTGATCTAGCGAGGGCGTGAACACTTGATCATCCTTGACGTAAAACAAGTTAGCATTGCTTGATTCGCACACAGCTCCTTTAGAATTAAGCACTACTACATCACCCAATTGTTGTTCTTTTTTATACAATGAAGCCATTACGTACACCAATGCAGAAGTTGTTTTGCAGTTAGCAATTTTATCGACAGGTTTATGTAATTCGTCAAAAACACCTAAAGATATGCCTTCACTTTTGAATGTGTAATTTTTACGATCGTAGCTGACACCTTCAATGATAAAACCCATGTCATTAGCCATAGGGGTATACAAACCTGGTGACTCTCTGTATATTGTCATCCTTAACTTGGCAAAGGTGTAGCGATTTTTAAGAATAACTCGTTCAATTTCTCGGCCCCATTTTTTTGCATCAAAACTATCATTATCAATCTTTAACAACCTCATTCCCAATTGCAAACGCTGTAAATGATCGTCTAAAAACAAGACTTTACTATCCACCACTTTCATGGTTTCAAAAATACCATCGCCATATTTGAAAGAGCGGTTTCCTGTATTGAAAAGTTTTTCTCCCTTTTCAATTAAAAATCCATTGACGTTGTCAAATTCGTTCATGTTACATTATTATTACGCAATTTGATCAATTAATTTCTTAGTGATGATGTTCACATCAATTTTAATTCCTGTAACTCCAGCTTTTTCTCCACACTCAACATCTCTCCATTTGTCGCCTATGAAATAGGATTGTTTGGGGTCGATGTCATATTTGTACATGGCTCGTTCTATCATCAAAGAGTCTGGTTTTCGGCACATGCATTTTTGCAAATTACTGTGATGAGGACAGTAATAGTAGTCGGTAATTTCAACTCCTTCTTTTAAAAATTCACCATGGATGAATTCATGAATCGCTTCCACAGCATCAAAGCCATATACTTGTTTGTCAATACCCCCTTGGTTGGTAATCACAATGATTAAATAACCTTTTTGCTTTAGCTGTTTTGCGAAAGAAAGAATACCATCAAGTATATGAGTTTCTTCTAATTTGTAGGTGTACTCGTCGGGATCATAATTGATGACACCGTCTCTATCAAGAAAAACTGCTTTGTTCATTAAAATATTTTTATTTGATCCAAAAACTCCGTTAAAAATTCAGGTCGGAAAGCTATAGTAATTAGGAAACCAAAAACTGCTCCCCAGATGTGAGCGTCATGTCCTATGTTGTCTGTTGCTTTTTTTGACATGTACGTAGAGTATGCTAGGTATAAAAGTCCAAAGATCCAGCCGTCAATCATGACAGGGAAAAAGATCAGACCCATTTGCATTTTAGGTTCCATGACAATTGCGGAGAAAACAACTGCGGACACTGCACCTGATGCTCCTAGTGCGCTGTAGGATGGATTGTTTTTGTGTTTCTCTAAACTTATCAGAGAGGCTGCAACAATACCTCCGACATACAAAATAATAAAGTACAGTGTGGCTTTCCCACCAAAATATTGACCGAAATAAGCTTCTACATTGGTCCCAAACATCCAAAGCGCGAACAGGTTAAAAAATGCATGACTGTTATCAGCATGAATAAAACCATGACTGATTAATCGAAACCATTCTTTTTTGCCATATACAGTATAGGGATGGAAAATTAGTTTGCTTCGTAAAGCATGATCCTTGAATGCTGAGAAGGTAATAAAAGCAGTGAATATGATAATGATTAGCGTAACTGACATCCTTACAACCTATTATTTTTGAATGTGAACATCCATTTGAGGATACGGGAAACTTAATCCAGCTTTTGGGAATTCAACATATACCTTTTCATTCATTCCAAAAAGCACACCCCCAAAATTTTCCTTTTGCACCCACACTCGAACCACTATGTTAATGGCGTTGTCACCTAACTCACTTAAAGCGATGAATGGCTCTGGGTCAGACAATACCCTGTGGTCTGCCTTGATTAGTTTTAAGAGCAATTCTTTGGCTGCGTGGTAACTGTCACCGTAGGCAATTCCAAAATTCCACTCTACTCTCCTTGTTTTTTCAGTAGTAATGTTCACCATGGAACTTGTTGACAAACCTCCGTTCGGAATAATAATCACTTGGTTGTCAGGCGTTTTTAAAATGGTATTGAATATTTTAATCTCACTTACCGTTCCTTTATGACCTTGCGCATCAATAAAATCACCAACTTTAAACGGCTTGAACAACAAAATCATGACTCCTCCGGCAAAATTTTGCAACGTTCCTGATAGTGCCATACCTATAGCCAATCCTGCTGCACCAATCAAGGCAACAAAGGATGTCATTTCAACCCCAATTTTTGTGAGCACTGAAATGAACAACATGGCTTTTAAGGCTATGTTTAAAAAGCTTTTTATAAAACTTGTAATGGAAGGATCAACTTCCTTTTTGTCCAGAACAACACCTACTCCTTTGGTAATCAACTTGATGACCCATAATCCTATTGCTAAAACAACGATTGCACCTATCAAGTTTGTTCCATAGGTAATGATGAGCTCCCCTAATAAGGAGGCCATTTCATTCAAATCAATCTTTTTTAGTAATTCATCCATTGCTTACTTATTTACTTGTGTTCATTTTAAAGGAAACGGCTTCTACTGCTTTTTTACTTTCTAGTACACTCGATTTCAAACCTTCTTTGTACGCTATCAATCTGTTTGATAAATTTAAGTCTGAAGTTCCGACAATTTGCGCAGCTAATAATCCAGCATTTTTTGCTCCGTTTAGGGCTACAGTTGCTACTGGCACACCTCCTGGCATTTGAAGTATGGAAAGTATTGAATCCCAACCATCAATTGAATTGCTTGATTTTACAGGAACTCCTATCACAGGTAAATGTGTTAGAGCTGCTACCATTCCAGGTAAATGTGCTGCTCCTCCAGCTCCAGCAATGATGGTTTTTATACCACGGCTACTTGCTTGTTTGGCGTATTCTACCATTCTTTCTGGTGTCCTGTGCGCCGATACTACTGTGATTTCAAAAGGGACTTGTAATTCGTCCAATATTTTTGCCGCTTCTTCCATGATTGGTAAGTCGCTTTTACTGCCCATGATAATTCCCACTAGGGGTGTGTTTAATTCAATGCTCATGCTTTGACTTTTATGGTGTTTTTAACTTTTATTGCAATTTCTTTTGCTTCCTCTATCGTGTCAGCTGTGATGGTGATGTGCCCCATTTTCCTAAAAGGTTTCGTAATCTTTTTGCCGTACAAATGAACATACACTCCCTTCAGACTAAGTATTTCATCCATTCCTTCGTAAATGACACTTCCTTCAAATCCCTTTTCTCCTAATAAATTAACCATCACTGATGGCTTGACAATGGAGGTATCTCCTAAGGGCATATTCAACAAGCACCTAAGCAACTGTCCGTATTGCGATTCTGTATTTCCTTCAATGGTTTGATGTCCACTGTTATGCGGTCTTGGTGCAATTTCATTGACTAGTAATTCATCATCCTGGGTCAAAAATAATTCAACAGCTAAGATACCCACCATTTCTAATTTAGAAATGATATTCTCAGCAATTTCTATGGCTCTTTTTTCTATTTCAGGGCTAATAATAGCTGGTGAAAAGAGAAACTCCACGAGGTTTGCCTCCTCACTGAACTCTTGCTCTACACAAGGAAAGCATTTCACCTCTCCGCTTTCATTCCTTGCTACTATAACAGATAACTCCTTTTTAAAATCAATGAATTTTTCTAAGATGCTCGGCACTTCAAAACCTTTGTCAAAATCGGCTTCTGATTTAATTGCCACTACACCTTTTCCGTCGTAGCCTCCTTTTCTCATTTTTTGCATGAATGGAAGCTCATCCTTAAACAAAGGCAATTCGTGCTTTCCATCAAGCAAGTAAAAAGTAGAAGTTGGAATGTTGTTGTCAATGAAAAACTGCTTTTGAAGTCCTTTATCTTGAATCAATTCAATGATATGAGGTTGAGGGAATACTTTTTTACCCTCCTTTTCCAACCGCTTTAAAGCCTTTGTATTGACGTTCTCAATCTCGATGGTAATGATGTCTCGGTTTTTACCTAAATCATAAACCAATTCCTCATCTTGTAGCGATCCTTTATAAAACCAACTGCTTAAATTGCTGCTTGGAGCATGCCTGTCAGGATCCAAAAATGCTAAATCTAAGCCGTAAGAATAAGCTTTTTGTTGCAGCATTCTCCCCAGTTGCCCTCCTCCTACCACTGCAATTTTAACACGATTATTGAAGTTTCCCATCTAGGTTTTTATTAGTCACAAATGTAATTAATAAAACTCAGGTCATTACGTTTCCTTTTGAAGGATTTTAATGTGCTCAAGCAAGCGAAGCATTTCTAATTGTAATGTACCATTGTATACACCACGAATTCTTCCTTTTGAATCAACAAGTAAAATGTTTTCAGTGTGAATAAAGCCAGACGCTTTTTGAGTTTTTTCAAAGTCTTCATCCGCAAAGTAGCTTTCCCTGGCAAGTTTATATATTTTTTCTTTGTCACCAGTAAGTAAATGCCATTTTCCTGAAACAACCTCTTTACTTTCTGCATACAGTAGTAAAACGCCAACAGAATCATGTGATGGCATGACAGTATGTGAAACCAACAACACATCTTCAGTCATTAAACTGTCTTGAAGCATTTTCATGCTGGAGCTTAACCTTGGGCATAATCCTGGACAAGTGGTAAAAAAGAAATTAGCAACGTAAACATGTCCATTAAAGGTTTCGTTGTTAACAATTTTACCATCTTGATTTATCAAACTAAAATTAGCAATGACATGAATGCTGTCGTGTTTTTGTTCATTTTCTTGAATCCATTCCGGAGTAAAAGATGCTGAATTAAAAAATGGAAGTTCGTCTAGTTCTTTCTTGCTCTCTAAACCGCCGCAAGAAATCACTAAGAATACGATTACAAGAAAGTATATTTGTCTTCTCATTTTTCCATTTTAGAACTGTCACTTCTTACAGTATAACAGCGTTTCAACCCAATCAAACCATACTTATGACCGTTCTTAATGACGTAATTAGCTTTGATTCTCCCGTCTGACTTCCAAAGTTTTTGACTACCTGATTCCTTCCCTTTTTCAAAATAAAAGGACTTGTACTGCTGACCTGACTTGTACCATTCCCTTACTTCACCTTCATATTGTCCTTGGTTGTTAATGGGGTAAATGAATTTAAGTTGACCATCATTCCACCAACCCTTGTGTGTACCAGTTTTTATCCCATTTGTATAATGTCGTGAAGTGGCAAGTTGACCATTAGGATACCAAAAAAAATCTTGTCCATTTAAAAGACCTTGCACATACGGACGCTTACTTTTTATCAAAGATTCGTTAAAATATGCTACCAACATTCCTGTAAATGGTTTGTTGTTGCGATTCAAAAGGTTGTTGATATGTTCAAATTCGCTTTCCTGAAAAGTAAATTCGAGCATTTCAGTTTTATTACTGGTGCAAGAAACTAACAAGGTGATTAAGAAAATAGAAAAAGAAACCTTCATGCAAATACCAACTATGCTAGTTAGTAAGGGTCCCCGCTGTTCCATAATATCCATTTCCATTCATGTATGGATCTTCAGATGTGACATGGTAATGATAGATTCCATCTGGGAAATCAGCTGTTGAGCTCGTGTGTCCATGGTATTCGTCCAAGTCAGCATTGGTGACTTGTTGTCCATTTTCATGTGTTCCGTAAATTGGGAAACCATCCATTAATATTCCTACTAAAGCTTCATTGCCATTTTGTTGGGATAAATATGAAGCTTCCAAATGATAATGATATTGTCCTTGGTTTTGCGGGTGACCTGCCCATTGATCAAAGGTTTCAATTTCATCCTCCAAGTCGTCTCCTGGTGCCGCATATTGGTTGTATAGTGAAACGCTGTTTACTGCAATACCCATTGCTCCCAATGGTGTGGATTCATGGTTGCTTGCCACCAACGGATAACGCGGAATAGTCATTGTCATGTTTTGCTCTGCAATGGAGTTGGGATTCTTTTTAAATGCTGACCAAGTGTAGTTTGCGTACAAAGGATTTGATGTTTCGTAATAAGCGCTTTCGTGATTCGGAACACCTTTGGAAGTAATTACAATTTCTTCGTCATTTATGGTAAAAGTAGTGTTTGCTGTGTTGAATTTACTTGATAAAACACTTATGTCCACCTCTCCATTTTCTTCATCCTTACTGCAGGATAATATAAAAATTATCAGAATAATTAACAGGAAAACCTTCTTCATAGGAACTTTTTTAGACAGTGAGTATATTCATCATTAATTTATTAACGTGAAAATTGAACAAGGGTTACCTTGCTATATGAATAAATCCATTTTTAATGTAGTCGTTCACCGTGATCACATAAAAGTAGGTGCCTTGAGTTAATTCCTGAAAATTATACTCATTGACGCCTTTAAAACAGGTGTCAAACTCCTGATTGTCATATACTTTCATACCCCACCTGTTGAATACTTCTATTTTAGTACAGTCATCAAAATCACCTTCAATTTTCACTTCGAAACAATCGTTTACTTTGTTTCCATTTGGAGTAATTATATTTGGGGCCTCAATTTTAATGTAGTCTTCTAATTTTTTCCAGTCAAAATTTACAGTGGCTGTATCAAAACAATAACTATTGTTGCCAACTATCAATGTGGTCGTTACAGATTTTCCAAACTCGTATACATGATTTGGTGACTTATCCAAACTTACTGCTCCATCTCCAAATATCCAATTCCAACTGTCCATGTTGGCACTTTTATCAGTAAAGTCGACATCAAATCCAGGACAGGACGCAATAAAAGAATAGTCAAAATCCGCTTCAGGTGTAACATTAACGCCCACATTTGTTGACAAGGAATCAATACAATTATTTCCGTCAATCACGATTACCTGGTAAGTTTCAGCTACTGTGGTGGATGAAACTGGATTGGATATGTTACTGGCATTTAAATTTTGTTCAGGTGACCATTTGTATTGTACTCCTCCTGTTGCCCACAAGTATGCTTTTGTACCATCACATATTATTGTGTCTGAGGTCATTGCAATCACTGGTAAAGCGTGTACAATGACATCAACAGTATCATTTTCAGTACAATTATTTTCACCTATTACCGTAACAATAAAGCGGGTGTCTTTATTTGGAATCAAAAAAGGGTTTGACAGCGTGTCATCATTTACAAACTCACTAGGAAACCACGAATAAGTTCCTCCTCCTTTGGCTGTAACTTGAATAGAGTCAGTCAAGCAAACACTTGAATCAGGTGTTAAATTAATGATTGGCAGTGGTCGAACACTTACAGTAACTGTGTCAAAACTAACACAACTGTTTGTGTCAACTCCTCTTACAATGTAATCGATTGTGTCATGGGGAAATACGTATGCTGAATCATTATTAGTGGTAATGAAACTGTTTGGTGTCCAGGTATAATTTTGTGCCCCTGTAACCACGAGGTATATGCTGTCTCTGAAACAAATGCTTGAATCTGACTCAAGGACTACATTTGGTAATTGATTCACTTTTACCTGAATGGTATCATATCCGAAACAGGTGTCACTTTGACTAGTCACAAAGTAAGACAATGTGGAGTCGGGGTAAGTAAAAGTGTAATTAGAGTCAGGGTTACTTAGAAACTTATTTGGCAACCAAGTGTAAATAGCATTCAAAGGATGCCCAATTGAACCAATTAAAATTGTGTCGTCTCGGCATATCACAGTATCGGGACCTAAGTCCAAAGGAACTACTGGATTTACATCAACAAATACGCTATCCAAATACGAACAACCATAAACGTCAGTAACGTTTAAATAGTAGGTAATCGAAGACGAAGGGTTAACTGTTGGGTTTTTAATGTTAACATTATCAATGTCTTGATTCGGAGTCCATAAAAAGTTAACTCCCTTTCCAAATGGACTTAATTCCACACCAAATCCAGGACACAAGTATTGATAATCATCTACACCTGCTTGTGGATTAACCTTAATTGAAACAGTATCAATATAGGTACAACCATTGTTTGAAATCTCAACGAATTTTAAATATTCCACAATTTCAGTATCCTTATTCGAAATAGCAAAATTTGGACTCACTGCGGTAGTATTGTTTAGCCCCTCGGCAGTAGACCACATATAAGTAGCATTCTGATTACCATTTACATTTAATACAATAGAGTCTAAAGAACAAATTGTAGTGTCCTTTGGTAAATTAATTTTCGGAAGTGGTTTTACGGTTAAACTTACTTGGTCTGTAGAGACACATCCCAAATACGTTGCAGTTAAGGTGTATACATTCGTAACTGATATTTCTGTATTATTAAACACGACCACATCGGTCAAAGAACTATTTGGAGAAAAAACATTTATTGACGGAGACCACGAATAAGTGTGATCTGAAGTATCAGGTGAGCCAATTTGCACTGTATCTCCAGAACACATTTCAATGTCTGGACCTGCATCAACTTGCGCATTTGCCATAGTCACTCTCATACTTTGTGAGCTACTACATGAACTAGAGTTATTTGTGACAGTAAGATTGTACTGTAATATTTTAATCGAAACAGAAGAAGATATAGTTAAGGTTGGGTTTGAAATCGTGTTACTATTCAGACCGGTACTTGGGGTCCAAAGATAACTGGAGTTTGATATGCCAGATATCCCAATGTTTGTTGGCGCACCAGAGCAAACAACTTTATCAGGCAGGTTGAATACAGGTGCCTCAGAAATTATTACCGTAAAATTGATGGTTTCCTTTCCGCAAGAATAATTAATGACGACTTTTCCGTAGTATGTACCCACAGAAGTAAATTGATGTTCGGGACTCATTTTAGTAGAGTAATTTTTCAAGATTGAATTGGGATCCCCAAATTCCCACAATACATCTACAACATCTGTTTCAACTCCTAAACTAAATTTGGTAATGTCGTTAGCACAAGTACTATTAAACAACACAGTATTAGGACCATTAAATGAATTTGGGCTAATTAATGTCACATTTGTGAGTTCGTAACCGGCCCTGTTCCCTCCAACTGACACAGCATTATTAATGTAATTAGCGGAACTTCCAAATGCATCAGGATTATTAATTACACCAATGTAGCTCGAGCCATGAGTTGTCACATAAATTAAATCATCAGGGCCTAACTGCAATGACCCATAGATATTCCCTGAATTGCTTATTGTCACATCACTGCTTAATGATTGACTGTTCGTTCCGATAAGACTAAATTGAATCACACCTCTACTGTCATTAGAATTGATGTACATCTTACTGCTATTAGGTGAAAACTCTACCCCATGTGGACTAGCAAAACCACCCAATGAAGCAGTGTTTGATACAACTCCTGTACTGTTGTTAAAATCACCAAGGTAAACCACGCCCTTAAAGTCGACAACAGCACCTATTTTCTTTCCGTCTCTGGAAATTTTAAGATCACCGTGAGTATCATTATGGTTCACTCCATCAAACGAACTTACACTTGAAGCAGCAACACCGGTTCGTGTTACTAAAAAAGATTCATATTGATTACTTCCACCGTAATGGGTAACAACCCAAATATCTTTCCCGTTGCTATGGTATGTCACAGCCAATTTTTCTGATTTATTAGTTGATAATAATGTGTTTTTAATGATTACCGCACCTAAACCGGAATTCAGGTTCATGTTAACAATCGAGTAATACAATCCTTTTGCTTGAGAAGAAGTAAAAATATAATAGATACCTGAGGTTTCTGGTCGCTTTACGATTAACGCACCTTGAGTAGCATATGTTCCATTAAAAACAGAAGGAGAAACACCATTCAATCCAGTACCGTTTGACATGATGTTATTAGACTTATTCCAAACCGTTTGACCGCTTGTGTAAAACAATAAATTTCCTTCACAATCACTGACAGAGGCCGTTCCTTCAGAATTACTAGAAGACACTTGGCTGAAAGTTCCAACCACAGGACTACCACTGTTGAAATTAAAAGTTAACCCTTCACCAAAATGCCAATTGTTAAACTCACCTTGTGAAAACAAGGTAAGGGGCACTAAAAAGCAAAAAAGTAATGTCTTTTTCATGTTTAAATTACCCTAATAATATTTAAGGATACCAATAATACGAAAAGTTAAACGAAAATAAAGTGTAATTATTACCTATTTGACTGGTTCTGAATTAATGGCATGAAGACCATAGCATAAACCTTACCGAAAATTTCATGAAAAGCTTTGACTAATAAAGATAAAAGTTGAAAACGCAAGCATCAAGCAAAATTCAAATTGCACTAACACCTTTAATAAGCTCAAACTGATTTAAGAAAAACTACTGCTATTACTTAACCTTCTTTTGTAGGTGGAATCGCTCAAGTTTTTCATAATTACCCTGTTGTTGGTTGTGCGGCTTGCAAGCCGTAGCAAAAAAAGTAAGGGCAATCACTGCAAAAAAAATCTTTTTCATTGTCAAAATAATTAGCTAATCAAATATAGCTTACATTATACGAAAATTCAATCCTTTTGTTGTTTTTTTAAAAAAAAATATAATCAAGCTCAACTCCTGAATTATTGAATTTTGTCGATTAACTGAATTAAAATGGAAGTTAATTCAATTACAGCATTTTTGTCTTTGTCGAAAACCAAGTTAAATTCTGTTTCTCCTAAATATTCCTCTACTGCTGCTTTTTTAACATTTAGTTCCCGTATTCCTTTAATGGGGAAATACAGGTCCACTTCACTATTGAATTTTAATGCAGCAGCAAGCTCATTTTCTGTCATAAGAGATAAGTGCTCAGCAGTTGATTTTCCTAACTCACCACTAAAAAGCTCTATGCTCTTGGGGGAGGTTGCCAAATAAACGATGTTATTTTTTATTTGAAAAAAGAACTCTTCTTTAAAGTTGTATACCCCCTTGTTAATATTTAAAAACATAGAAATGCCCATTAACTTTTCTGAGAAACCACTGTTTTCCTTTAGCCCCAATGCAAGAGTGTAAAATTTTTGCTCTACTTTTTTACTCACTTCTCCACTTTCGTACTCCCCTGTTTCTTGATTGAATTCACTTTCAAAGACCATTTTTTCACGTACATCTACCCCATTATATGAAAAGAATACATCTCCATTTAAATAATCACAAACTTCCTCCATGTTAAGCAATACTGAAAGATTTTCATCAAACATGACACTCAGCTCTTTGTTGCCTTTCAACATCTTGAGCATGGCTTTTTGAGACAAGGACGCTGAAAACCAAGCTTCAGGTTTAGTGGTTGGTATAAAAACAAGGTCATCAGAAAAGCTGTTTGCTTTACGTTGAGACATACTTAATTCAACTTCATTAGAGGGCAAGTATATTTTCTGCTTAATCCTTATTCTATTCTTTTCAACTTCAAATTCCATTAAAGACACTTCATTATCTGAGGTGAACATATTCACTAAATAACTATATTCCTGAAAGAATTTAGAAGCGCTAAATAATACCGAATTACTTGCTCCAGAATTCCACAAGGTAAAATGAGCTTCACTGTTTTTAAAATCCTGGATCGCTTTCCTTGTGCGCACCTCTGCTTCTTTGTCCCAAGACCTTTCTTCAAATAAAGCTATGGTATTGTATTTGTCAAATAGAGCAACGTTTGAATAGCTTTGAACAATAGCTGTTTTCTTGTCCCAAACAAGATTAGTACTGTCATTAAGCATCACATGGTTTAATCCAGCAACATCTTCAACTACTAAATTCATTGACTTTAAATAGGCAGTGAATTTTTTACCTTCACTCAACGCTAAAATTAAACCAATAACCTGCTCTTTATTTTCTAGTTCTTGAACAAACAAGAAATGATCAGTCATGCTTTCCACACCCATTGCTCCGGGAGCCATGAATACTCCGGCTATACCAGTGACTACTTCATCATAAATTCCTTTACCATCAGTCAGGTAATCATCAAAAGTATCCTGGATGTACCCTGTCGCATTAAACTTTACAACCATCGTTGGATGCTCAGGAAAATATTGAGTCCTGTCGATTTCCTCACTTGAACAAGAGGTCAATATTAAATTCAGAATAAAAATATAGCAGGTGTTTCGCAAGGTCTTCATTACAAGAGGTGTTGTTTGAAATTTAAAACTAGGCAAATAAAAAAGGTCCCGCAATTTGCGAGACCTTTTTGTGAATCATTATTACTAAGTGATTACTTAGCTTCTTCCTTTGCTTCCTCTTCTACTTCTTCAAAGTCAACATCTGTTACTTCAGCGTCTTGAGCAGCTTCAGCACCTGGTGCTTCGCCACCTGGCTGACCCCCTTGCGCAGCAGCTGCAGCTTGCATTACTTCAGCAGCACCTTGTAAAGCAGTATTCAAACCTTCAGTTGCAGTTTCAATCACTGGGATGTCTTGCGCTTGATGAGCTTTTTTCAACTCCTCAATAGCAGCAACAATTGGGTCTTTCTTGTCAGCAGGTAATTTATCACCTAAATCCTCCACTTGCTTTTCAGCTTGGAAAATTAAAGAATCAGCAGCGTTTAATTTGTCTACTTTTTCTTTTGTTTCCTTATCAGCTTCAGCAAATTCTTCTGCTTCTCTTTTCATTTTAGCAATTTCCTCTTCGGACAGTCCGCTTGAAGCTTCGATCCTGATATTTTGCTCTTTTCCTGTTTTCAACTCCTTTGCTGAAACATTCAAAATTCCATTTGCATCAATATCAAAAGTCACTTCAATTTGTGCTTCTCCTCTTCTCATTGGAGGGATGCCATCTAAGTGAAATTTACCTAATGATTTGTTGTCGTTTGCCATAGGACGTTCACCTTGAACTATGTTAATCTCAACTGATGGTTGGTTATCAGCAGCTGTTGAATACGTTTCCTTTTTGTTTGTTGGAATGGTTGTGTTTGCATCAATCATTCTTGTTGCAACTCCACCCATTGTTTCAATTCCAACTGACAATGGAATAACATCTAATAACAACACATCTTTCACATCTCCAGACAAAACCCCACCTTGAATAGCTGCTCCAATTGCAACTACTTCATCAGGATTTACACCTTTAGAAGGATCCTTTCCAAAGAAAGACTTCACTGCTTCTTGAATTGCTGGGATTCTTGTAGATCCACCAACCATGATGATTTCATCAATGTCACCTACTGAATAACCTGCGTTTTTCAATGCTTTTTTACAAGGGTCAATTGTTCTTTTAATTAAACTGTCAGCCATTTGCTCAAACTTAGCTCTTGTTAAAGACCTAACTAAGTGCTTTGGCACACCGTCAACAGGCATGATGTATGGCAAATTAATTTCAGTTGTTGCCGCACTAGATAATTCAACCTTAGCTTTTTCAGCAGCTTCTTTTAAACGTTGTAAAGCCATTGGATCTTTTGTCAAATCCAAACCTTCATCATTTTTAAATTCAGCCACTAACCAATCAATGATTATGTTGTCAAAATCGTCACCACCTAAGTGTGTGTCACCGTCAGTTGACTTAACTTCAAAAACACCATCACCTAATTCTAATACTGAAACATCATGTGTTCCACCACCACAATCAAAAACTACAATCTTCATTTCTTGACCTTTTTTGTCAAGACCATAAGCCAAAGCTGCTGCAGTTGGTTCGTTGATAATTCTTCTCACTTTTAATCCTGCAATTTCACCAGCTTCTTTAGTTGCTTGACGTTGTGCATCGTTAAAATAAGCAGGCACTGTGATGACAGCCTCTGTTACTTCTGTTCCCAAGAAATCAGCAGCAGTAGCCTTCATTTTTTGAAGAATCATCGCTGAAATTTCTTGTGGCGTATAATTTCTGTCGTCAATTTTTACCCTTGGAGTATTGTTATCACCTTTAACAACTTCATAAGGCATTCTTTTGATTTCATTTTTAACGTTATCAAAAGTACTTCCCATGAACCTCTTAATAGAAGAAATCGTTTTTGTTGGGTTTGTAATTGCTTGTCTTTTAGCTGGATCTCCAACTTTTCTTTCACCATCTGCTGTAAATGCAACAATTGAAGGTGTTGTTCTTTTCCCCTCGCTATTTTGAATAACTTGAGGCTCAGAACCTTCCAACACTGCTACACAAGAGTTGGTTGTTCCTAGGTCAATTCCTATAATCTTAGCCATTGTATAATATATTTTATGTGATTACTAATTTATTTGATAGCTGTTAGTCAATCCTTGTGCCATTAGGTTTTGATGCCGTTTTATGTCTTTATTGATGTCTTAATGTCATTTTTAGTCTCGCTATCCGACTATCAATGTCAGTAATTGTGTCAATTCGTCATTATTACACATTCGATATCAGGATATTTATTTAATTTCACACGCATTAAAATGTGAAACCATGTCAACAGGCTTTAAAGAAGTAAAAAGAGTTACCACGAATACACTTCAGGAAATGAAGAAATCGGGGCATAAAATCACCATGCTAACCGCATATGATTACACCATGTCAAAAATAATTGACCAAGGAGGTGTGGATATTTTATTAGTCGGTGACTCAGCGTCCAACGTCATGGCTGGTCATGAAACTACCTTACCTATTACTTTGGATCAAATGATTTATCATGCCTCTGGTGTAGTAAAAGGAGCTGCAAGGGCACTAGTAGTAGTAGATTTACCCTTTGGAACATACCAAGGAAATTCACGAGAAGGATTAGCGTCCTCCATTCGCATCATGAAGGAATCTGGTGCACATGCTGTAAAAATGGAAGGTGGCGTTGAAATAGAAGAATCTGTAAAAAGAATTTTAACCGCTGGTATTCCTGTAATGGGACACTTGGGTTTAACACCTCAATCCATATATAAGTTTGGAACATATACCGTCAGGGCAAAAGAAAAAGACGAAGCTGATAAATTAATAAGCGATGCACTGGCTTTACAAGAAGCTGGAATTTTTGGTTTAGTACTCGAAAAAATACCAACAGCCTTGGCGAAAAAAGTTGCCGAAACATTAAGTATTCCTGTGATTGGAATTGGCGCTGGAAATAACGTGGATGGCCAAGTACTAGTTTCACACGACATGTTTGGAATGAATCAAGGCTTTAGTCCAAGATTTTTGAGAAGGTATTTGAACTTGTTTGAACAAATGACTGGAGCCGTGGGTGCATATTGTAAAGATGTTCGTTCTGGCGATTTTCCATCCGACAAGGAACAATACTAAAACACACCATGGAGGTACTTCACGAGGACAACCACATCATTATAGTGAATAAACTATCTGGAGAAATTTCTCAAGGTGATAAAACTGGTGACCGCACCTTATCGGATAAGGTAAAAGCTTACATCAAAAAGAAGTACAAGAAACCCGGAGATGTTTATTTAGGGACAACACACAGGCTTGATCGCCCAGTAAGCGGAGCGATTATTTTTGCTAAAACAAGTAAAGCACTTACAAGGTTAAACGCAATGTTTCAAGAAAAAAAAATCCAAAAAACATACTGGGCATTGTGCATTGAAAAACCTTACCCTACGGAAGGAAAGCTCATTCATTATTTAGTAAAAGATTCCAAAAAGAATAAAACCACAGCACATCAAAAAGAAGTCAATAACAGCAAACGCTCCGAACTAAATTATAAGTTTTTGAAAAACATGGGTAATAATTATTTGGTTGAAGTGGATCCTAGAACAGGTAGGCCTCATCAAATAAGGGTACAGCTTACTAGTATTGGAGCAATAATCAAGGGTGACCTAAAGTATGGTGCCATGCTTCCAAACAATGACAAATCCATTTGTTTACATGCTAGGAAATTAGTTTTTGTTCATCCTGTAAGCAAAGAGGAAATCACCGTCATAGCACCACTTGTTAACGCAGCCGTTTGGAAGTAATTAATTGGTCCCCTTTTATTTTATAGTAAAACCACTATCTTATCTTGTTGCAAGTCCGGTTTAGCGAAACCATTCAGCTTCAGCTCTAATTGTTGTCCTCTAATTGATGATTATACAAATCCCTGTACAGTCCATTCAGGCTTAACAACTCTTCATGAGTGCCTTGTTCTGCAATTTTACCATCGTCCATCACTATGATGTTATCAGCATCTTGTATGG
>JBLIAZ010000001.1:0-41276 GCA_047631875.1 Saprospiraceae bacterium | reverse complement strand
TGTCAAATATAAAACAATTCTTTTTCTCAGTATTTGATTAAATACTGACTATTTTTGTGACCATATATTTCAAACCAGCACAATGGATTACAATTTTATAGCGGTAGAAGAAAAGTGGAGAAAACAGTGGGCAGCTGATAAAACCTACAAGACAACCAATGATTTTAAAGGAGAAAAGTGTTACGTGTTAGACATGTTTCCTTATCCCTCTGGAGCAGGGTTACACGTTGGCCACCCTCTAGGTTATATTGCGTCTGATATTTATGCTAGGTATAAAAGGCTGAATGGATTCAATGTATTACACCCTATGGGATATGATGCTTTTGGATTACCTGCTGAACAATATGCTATTCAAACTGGTCAGCATCCAAAAGTAACTACTGATGCCAACTTGGAAAGGTACCGTGACCAACTAGACAAACTTGGATTCTCCTTTGATTGGGACAGGGAAATTAGAACTTGCGAGCCAAATTATTATAAATGGACACAATGGATTTTCGCACAGTTATTTAAATCTTGGTACAACAACGATACTCAAAAGGCCACACCAATTGATGAGTTAATCAGCACTTTTGAAAAGGAAGGTAACGGCAATGTCCAAGCTGCCTCTGACGAAACAGAGATATTCACAGCTGAGCAGTGGAAAGGGAAATCGGAAAAAGAACAGTCGACTACATTGTTGAATTACCGTTTGGCTTATTTGAACGATTCCATGGTGAACTGGTGCCCTGGTTTGGGAACAGTATTAGCCAACGATGAGGTGATTAATGGCTTAAGTGAAAGAGGTGGGCATCCAGTGGAGCGCAAAATGATGCGTCAGTGGAGTTTACGAATTTCCGCGTATGCCGAAAGGTTGTTGCAAGGATTGGATCAAGTTGATTGGACGGATTCCTTAAAAGAAATGCAAAAGAATTGGATTGGGAAGTCCACAGGTTGCAGTTTGAAGTTCAAAATTGAAAATTCTCAGGACAACCTAGAAGTTTTTACCACAAGGCCAGACACCGTTTTTGGCGTGTCGTTCATGGTGATTGCACCGGAGCATGATTACGTGGAAGGGTTAACAACAGAGGAGCAAAAGCAAGATGTTGAAGCATATGTTTTGGCCTCAAAAAACAAAACGGAAAGAGAGAGGCTGGCTGATGTAAAGAACGTGACAGGTGTCTTTACGGGTTCGTACGTGGTACATCCATTTTCAGGAAAACAAATACCTATTTGGTTGGGTGACTACGTGTTGGCAGGATATGGGACTGGTGCAGTCATGGCTGTTGCAGCTCACGATTCAAGAGATTATGCTTTTGCTAAAAAGTTTAAATTACCAATATTACCAGTTATTGAAGGAGGAAACCTCGAAGAGGAAGCATACGAAGCAAAAACCGGAAAGGTCATTAATTCCGATTTTTTAGATGGACTTAAGGTAAAGCAAGCAGTGAAAACTGCGATATGGAAAATAGAGACTGAAGGACTTGGAAAGGGTCAAACGAACTATCGATTACGTGATGCTGTTTTTGGTCGTCAACGTTATTGGGGAGAACCAATTCCGATGTATTTTGAAAATGGAATACCTAAGTTATTGGATGAAAGTAAATATCCTCTTGAACTTCCAGAAGTGGATGAGTATTTACCAACTGAAGCAGGTGATCCACCATTAGGGCGAGCAAAAAACTGGAAGCCAGAAAAAGGAGACAATTACGAATTAAGTACGATGCCAGGTTGGGCGGGAAGTTCATGGTATTATTTGCGTTACATGGACCCTCAAAACGATGATACGTTTGCCTCGCGTGAAGCAACTGATTATTGGAATCAAGTTGATCTGTACATAGGAGGGACAGAGCACGCTACAGGTCACTTACTCTATTCAAGATTTTGGTGTAAAGTGTTGTTTGACTTAGGTCATGTTGGTTTTGAAGAACCATTCAAAAAGTTGATTAACCAAGGAATGATATTGGGTACATCAGCATTAGCATATAGGTTAGATTTTAACGGAAAACTTGAAGAGCCAATTAAAGCGAGTGAGGATGTTACTCAAGGTTTAATTGATGAGGTTGAATCAGATGTTTTATATTATTTTGTTGAAAAAGCACCGACTATATTCTATTCAAGAAAGTATAGAAATCAATTTGCGCATGGGGAAGTTAGTGCAAGCGAAATAGTGAGAGAGCTTTACGAAAAATATCCTTTCTTTTCTGAATATAAGGATCAGTACGGAGTTGTGTTTGATGAGAGTAGTATTCGACTAACTCCTTTGCATGTCGATGTTAATATTGTGAAGAATGACGAACTAGATATAGAAGCTTTTAGACAATGGAGACCGATATTCAAAACAGCACACTTTGAATTAGAAGATGGAAAGTACCTATGTGGACAGGAGGTAGAAAAAATGTCTAAGCGGTGGTATAATGTGGTAAATCCAGATGACATTGTAGCCCAACATGGAGCTGATGTTTTAAGGATGTATGAAATGTTTTTAGGGCCTCTTGAGCAAGCAAAACCTTGGAGTACCAAAGGGATTGACGGGGTGAGTAAATTCATAAGGAAAGCATGGAATTTGTATCACGATAGCAATGGAGATTGGGATGTGTCAACGGATGCTGCTACAAAGGAAGAGTTGAAAGTACTGCATACTTTAATTAAAAAAGTAGAATATGATGTGGAAAATTTCTCCTTCAATACTTCGGTAAGTGCGTTCATGGTTTGTGTGAATGAGCTAGGAAAGTTGAAATGTAATAAGCTGGCAATTCTTAAGGAGTTTGCCATTGTGTTGTCGCCTTATGCACCATTTGTAACCGAGGAATTATGGAGTTTGTTGGGAGGCGAAGGAAGCGTTACTAAAGCTCAATTTCCAAAATTTGAAGCTTCTTATTTGGTAGAGAGCTCACATTCTTATCCTGTGTCTTTTAACGGAAAAATGAGGTTCAAAATTGACTTGCCATTGGATTTGTCTAAAGATCAAATTGAAGCAGCAGTGTTAGCCCATGAAGATGCAATTAAGTGGTTGGAAGGGAAAGCTCCAAAAAAGATGATTGTTGTGCCTAAAAAGATAGTAAATGTTGTAATTTAATGGCATGGATTGGACAAAAGTAAACTTACTATTACTTATTTTATTAACCTCAGGTACTGTGAGTTATAGTAAACAAGTCACTCAATACAGTGCTCAAGTGATAGAAAGCGCAATACAGGACACCTCAAGTTCTACAAGTGGGGAACAAGTTTTCACCAATCAATTGGAACTTGGATTATTGTTTCAAAAATCTTATCATTTTTATTGGGAAAACGGAATAACCGCTACTTATAGAGCATCTTATTTAGCAGATAATCGTTTAGGTATTGGTGTAAATTTGTTGACTTCAAGACTGGGTTCAGCGTTAGGGACGAATGCTATTAAACAAGATCAAATTTCGATTTTTTTGCAATACAATTTTTTGCAATCAAAAATAATTAAGCCATATGTGCAGGTGAACGTGGGTTATTTGAAAGCTGATTATGAGGAGACTTATTTTCAATTCTTAGACGATCAAAGTTTGTTGACGTCCATTAATTTTGGAGTTACAGGAACAATAAAAGAGAAGCTAATCCTTAAAGGAAGTTTAGGGTATAATTTCATTGGAGGTGATGGGCAAAGTGGTTTGGCAACGATATACCCTTTGATTTTTCATTTATCTGCTCAATATAAATTAAACCTGTAAAATCATGAAAAGCAGCATTTTAGTATTGTTAGCAGTTCTTTTGTTTTCTTGTGGAAAAGAACCGGAAGTGGATGGCACCATGATTGACGGGGATGTCATTTTTGACGCCTCTATCGCTAACCCAGAAAATTTTTTACTTTCTCAAAAAATAACAAGTCCAACAGTTGATCAACTAGCTACACCAGTAATCATTGCTTGTCATGGATACAGTGCAAGTACTTTTGAATGGCAAGAAATGGCGGACTGGATAGTGGCTGAAAACAAAAACGTCTTGTTTTCCCAGGTATTATTAGGAGGTCATGGAAGGAATTATGAAGAGTTCAAAAACTCCACTTGGGAGGTCTGGCAATCTTCAATTGTGAACGAATACGAAGCCCTTGTTGCCAAGGGTTATACTAACATCAGCTTTGTCGGTTCGTCCACAGGTTGTCCGTTGATATTGGAATTAATGTCCAATAACACTTTTGCTGCTGACGAATTAAACTCGGTGTTTTTGGTTGATCCGATTGTAATCCCAAGTGATAAAACTTTATCCTTAGTTAAAGTGGTTGGTCCCGTTTTAGGTTTTGTTGATACTGAACAAGACAGCATTGATGATTTACATTGGTACCATTATCGTCCTCAAGAAACACTTCAAGAATTGGAAAGTTTAATATCCACAATCCGAAAATCCCTTCAAAAAGGGATTGAAATTCCAACAGGAACAAAAGTGGTGGTATATAAAAGTATCTCAGACGATGCTGCTGATCCTGTTAGCGCAGTGTTGATTCAGCAAGGGATGACGCCTGCGGAGCAAATCGATATTCACATGATGGATTCAAAGTTGCATGTTTTTACCCGACTCGCCTTACGAAGAAACATCCGTCAAATCGACGCCGATAATCAGGTGTGGTGTTTTGGGGACATTGTGAGGGTTCTTGAGGAGTAGTGTTGTCTCCGATGGTTTGCCTTTCTTTTAACCAAAAGAAACAAAGATCAACTCCTGTACCCGGGGAGTCTCCATGTAATGAAATAATTGCAACATACAATTATTTAGCATTTAACTGTTCCTCTATATAGCCTTGCTTAATCGTCATCTTCGGAATTTCAAACTCAAACCAATCTTGCAAAGGAATGTCAAATCCGTTGTCGTGCATGTAGTTATACAAAGATGCTTTTAAGCCGGCACTGAATTGCTGGTGGTTGATTCCCGTACTGTCTGTGAACTGAATGTCGTTGTTGGCAAAGGTGATTTCAGTAAGGTGAGGAGTGATTCCATATTTTTCGGGATTCAATCCGATGGGACTGTGAGCTGTTAAAGCGAACTGGTGCCAGAATCCTGATTGAATGATTCCCAGTTCGAACATTTGCCGAACCATCTCTAAACTGTCAATGGTTTCCTGTACTGTTTGAGTGGGATATCCGTACATTAAATACGAATGAACCATTATTCCACTTTCCGTAAAATTATCACAAACTTGAGCTACTTGAGGAACAGTAATCCCTTTGTCAATCAGTTTCAATAACCTATCTGAGGCAACTTCCAAACCGCCTGAAATGGCTATGCAACCTGATGCTGACAGTAAAAAGCACAACTCCTTGTTAAAGCTTTTTTCGAACCTGACGTTGGTCCACCACCTCACTTTTAATTTTCGTTTGATGATTTCAGAAGCTAAAGCTTTCATGAGTTTCGGAGGTGCGGCTTCGTCCACAAAATGGAATCCGTTTTCACCAGTTTGAGCAATTAGCTCCTCCATCCTGTCCACTAAAATTGCAACAGCAATTGGTTCGTACAATCGAATGTAATCCAAAGAGGTGTCACAAAAGGTACATTTCCCCCAATAGCAACCGTGGGCCATGGTTAATTTGTTCCACCTGCCATCGCTCCACAAGCTGTGCATGGGGTTGGCAATTTCTACGACTGAAATGTACTTGTTAAGCAGTAAATCTGTATAGTCAGGTGTGCCAACTTCATTTTGTTTATAGTCTTTTATTAAGCTGTTGTTGTGGTATTTGACTTCGTTGTTATCTCGTAAAAAAGTACGTTTGAATTCCTTTGTTTCAGAAGTAAGTTGTTGGTAAAGTAATTCAATAGGAAGCTCTCCATCGTCAAGCGTAATGTAATCAAAGTAATCAAATACACGTGGATCCTTTAAGGAACGTAGCTCAGTGTTAGGAAAACCTCCTCCCATGCATATTTTAAGCTGTGGAAAGTGTTGTTTCAGATGCTGGGCACATTTGAAAGCGCTGTATAAATTTCCCGGGAAAGGAACTGAAAAACATACAAGCTTAGGTTGTTGTTCCGTGATTTTTTTTGTTAAAATGTCAAGTGATAGTTCGTCAACATAGGTAGCCTCTAGTTGTAACTGGTTGTGCAAATCGTCAAAGCTATTAGCGCTTCGGCCAAGACGCTCGGCATACCTGCTGAATCCAAAATTTTCATCAATTGTTGCTACAATAAAATCAGACAAATCCTCCAAATATAATGTAGCAATGTGTTTCGCTTGGCTGTTCTTTTTCATGTTGGTGAACGACCAGTCTTGCTTGTCAAAATATTCAAACCTGGAGGCCATTGGCAAGTAGGATAAGGCCAAGATTACATCGCTTAGTTCATTCCTTTTTCCTTGTAAAAACCCAATGCAATCGTCAATGGTGTTTTGATATTCAATTCGATTGTCAAAAATAGATTGGGTGTTTTCCGAGAAGTCCTTGTCGTTTTCTGAAGCCTTATCAAACAATTTATGTAGTCCATTTTTACAAAAAATTTGTAAAATTACCTCAATACCCAAGTCCATTTGATGAGATGAAATTCCTTTGGTGTTTAAAAACCCTTTTAGGTATGCCGTAGCAGGGTAGGGGGTATTAAGCTGAGTAAACGCAGGGGTAATGAGGAGTAAATCAATCACCTTGCTAAGGTATGAGAATAATGTGGTTTGAGTATAAAGGGAAGTTTTAAAATTGCCTTTTCTTCTTTGAACTTTAAAGTTAAAAGCCTCACATACTAATGTATGCTGCGTTTTTAATTTCTCGTTCGCCTCAATAAATCTAATTTTTTAGAACTCCCGTAAAAAAGGTGACGAGTAGTTCGTCACCTTTCATGAGGCCTTGCTGTTTAAGCTTCAGCTACCGGAATAAATTCTTCATCTTTGACTTTAGCTTCAAGGTGAAGTTCAACTTCGCCTTCAGGTTTTTTACTTTTTCTTTTCCCTCTGAAAAACAAGAACATGTTAAGGAATAGCATGATTCCTAAGTAAATGCTGAATCCACCAATTTTGTAACTCAGTATTTCAATGATGTCTTGGTAGTCCACGGTGCTTGCATAAATTTTAAGAATTAGTAAGGCAAACCCCACGTTAAGTAAATAGAACCCCACCTTGAACAGCCTGTTAGTAGCTTCGGCAATGTCCTCTCGCTGATTGAAAATGTCCAGCATGAATACTTTACCACTTTTAAACAGGCTTCTCGCTACAAAAAAAGTGAGTAATAAAACAATGGGCAAGTAAACAGCGTACGCTTTTAAAATTAGTTGATTTTCCATGGTGTTTAGTTTAAATGATTAATTATTGGTTAGTAATTTCTTTCCGTATTTACTGGTGATCCAGAGGTTAAAGTAGTGCATGAATCCTAATAATAAAATTATGCTTCCTGACCGTTGTCCTACCGTAGTACATGCCTGTGTGAGGTTGTCAATTTTTGGCCAAATACTGACACTGAATACCGCATATCCAAAGTTTAACAGGTAGTATCCGGTTAACAACAGTTGGTTGACTTTTAGTGCAAGTTCTTCCTCTTTCCCGAAAATGCTTTTTAAATGCAGCCATCCATTTTTATAAAGTACCCATCCTACATATGCTGTGATGAAAACAGTGACCGTTAAATACATGAAGTATGAAAGGATGTTGTAGTTCATTAGTAGAGGTTTCAATTAGCGTTAGTTTTGTTCTTGAAGTTTCAGATAAAAATGAAATAGAATGAACAAAAAAATATTTTGTGTTTTGATTACTGTAAGTTATTTCTGTTTATGTTGTCATTTGTGTAAATTTTTATGAGATAAATCAAGAAATCATGAATTTATTGCTCACTTCAAATGTAATACAAATATTCTAAACTTTCAGAAATAAATGAAAGAAATGTGTAATAGTGAGTTTTCTGCTGAGGTATCGATGGATGTTTTTAGCAATATGAGTTATTCCAATTCTTGCATGTTGTCCCTCACCGCAGCTTCATATTTAAAGATGTTACTGGCTTTTTTTATGCGCTTTAATGTTTTTCTAGGCTCTGGAAATACTTGGGAGAAGTACTCCCAATAGTGTAACATTTTAATTAAAACGTGACTCTTACCTGAGAGGGCATTAGCATACTGATCAAACAATGTATCATGAAATTTGCTAAAGATTTCTTTTCTGTTTTCTGGATAGACGGTAGAATTAGCCTTTATCATTGACGGTAAAAAAGGGTCGGTAATAAGTCCTCGACCAATCATCCAGTGGTCAATTGTTGGGAATCGATCTTGTAGTTTTTGAAACGCAGCAACCGAGGTTATGTCACCATTGTAGTAAATTTTATGCTTAGTGTTTTGGAGGCAAGTTTCAAATGCTTCCAAATCCACACCTCCTTTGTACAATTGTTTACCAATTCTGGCATGGATACCAACATTCTTAATGGGGTACTTGTCCAACACGGGGAAGACATCCAATATTTCCTGGGCGTTCTCGTAGCCCATTCTCATTTTCATGGAGACAGTAATGTCTGACTCGTTGTGGACTTTATGAAGCAGCTCATCAATACGGGCAGCATCGCTAATTAATCCTGACCCCATGCATCTTTTTGTGACCATAGGGTAGGGGCAACCCAAATTCCAATTTAATTCTGTGTAGCCCAATTTTTGAACGAAATCACTGACAAATATAAATTCTTCGGCGCTATTTGTGATTATTTGAGGGATAACGGTAAGTTTTGAGTTGTTTTCTGGTAAAATATCGCGTTTGTACGCATTTTTCACATCAAACTTCCCGTTTAAACGAATGTAGGGAGCGTAAAACCAGTCAATTCCCCCAAAATATTGCTGAAAGGTGTTCCTGAATCTGAAATCAGTGAAGCCTTGAAGCGGTGAGCAAAGTAGTGTTGTTGTCATGTTTTACTTATATAAATGGGATACTTTTCGAAATTTTAAAAGACATACAGGTCAGCCTTAGTTGATGAATTTTCAAAATGTCTCATTAAACCGTATTGTTTGTAGGGTTAAACTTTATATCATTACGCCCTGCTCTCCCGTGAACGGTATTTCAATGAAATTTTTTTCCAAAATACTATCCGGTACAAATACAAATTGTTTTTCAGCCATGCCTTCCGAGGAAAAATAAGTGACAAAATATTCGTTGTTTAAACGAAATACGTCTTCCATTATGGGTTCAATTTTTTTAGCTGAGTGGGCTGGAACATTTTCTAAAAAATGACGTAGCGTGGAACTATTTTGTTTGTTGCCCTTACTGTCTGTTCTGTATCCTGAGGATGATACTAATACATTTTCTAGTGTAAAATCTTGTTTGTTAATCAGGTACACGTTCCAAATGAATTCTCCTTCGTCATTTTTTTCTTTGACCACAGCCACGTGAACGTTATTCACTTTTGGCAAAATAATGTCTTTTTTCATTATGTGTATTTAATTTTGAGTAGCTATTCTTAATCCTTCTTCAAGCCAAATGAACAGGTCGTCTGGATTAACCCCATTGCTTTTTTCCATGCGACGTTTTCCCGTGCGAACGATGATGATGTCTTTTTCTGGAATGCAAAGAACGTACTGCCCGAGAATACCTTGCATAAAAAACACGTCCATATCCTTGTGTTCAACGAGCCACCACGCATATCCGTAGTTGTCGGTGTTGTTTCCGTGTTTGTCTATTACGTTTACCCCTGAAGTGGATTTCTGAACATATGAAATGTCCACCACCTGTTTCCCTTTCCAATTTCCATATTTCATGTACAACTGCCCAATTTTTGCAAAATCACGAGAGGTAGCGTACAAGCCGCTAAAAGTTTTTTCGTTGCCCTGCTCGTGATCTAAAATCCATTTTGCGTCCTGCTCCATTCCAAGTGGTTGCCACACTTTTTCTTGCGCGTAAGTTGACATGTTTTTACCTAAAGCTTTTTCCAAAAGTAAAGAAAGTAACAAGTTGTTTCCGCCTAAATATTCCCACCTGGTACCAGGCTCCGTCGTTAATTCATATCCTAGTAGCAGGGACTTGAGGTCACTGCCATAATACGCTTGTGCCATGAATCCAAATGGGTTTCCATAGCTTTCGTCAAAGTTCATTCCCGAGGTCATGTTCAGCAAATGAACTACTTGTAAGGCACTGTCTTTTTCTTGAATGTATTCTGGCAAGTAGGTGTTTACTTGGTCGGTTAGTTTGATTTTCCCTTCTTTGATGGCACATCCAACGAGTACACTCAATAGTGATTTTGCCATGGAAAAGGAATTAGACAAGGCTGTTTCGCAATGCCCATTCAAGTATTTTTCAAACACCAACGAATCATCTTTAATGACTATGAAACCTAAAGTTGACAAATCGCTGTTTGCTTTGTTCGCCTTTTCCGAAAATGCTCCACTGTGGTAGTTTGTGTGTTTTTCCCAAGGCTGAGGTGTGCCACATTTTATGGTTCTTGAAGGGAACAAATCAGGATCGTCGACAGCGGGTTTCGTTCTTCCTTGCAAGTAGGTGTCGTATAACCCAAGGTAAATGTGGTTGTTCCCTGTAATTGCAAGCAGTATAATCATGCTGGAAATTACTAGGATTATCCTTTTCAATGCTTTCATGTTCGTACAATTTCAAATTCAAACAAGTCCGTTAATTTTTGAAGTAAAACTTCTTTCGCTTCCGTCATGTTTATTTCTGTTTGCAACTCTTGCTTCATAGAAGTGACGGCTTTTCCAGAAATTCCACAAGGGACTATGTTATTAAAGTACGATAAATTTGGAAAAATGTTCAAGGCAAGTCCATGCATGGTCACCCAACGAGAGCATTTTACGCCCATGGCGCATATTTTTTTTGCAGGTAAATTGTTGTCGTGGTTTACCCAAACACCGGTTAAACCCTCGACTCTCCCTGCTTTGATGTTGAATTCCGCTAAGGTTAATATGACAGCCTCTTCTAAAAATCGTAAATATTTATGAATGTCGGTAAAAAAGTAATCCAAGTCTAGAATTGGGTAAACAACCAGCTGCCCAGGACCGTGGTAAGTAATGTCCCCTCCTCTGTTTATTTTATAAAATTTTGCTCCGCGATCGGCTAATGTTTTTTCGTCAATCAACAAATGATTTTGATCACCACTTTTCCCTAACGTGTATACATGGGGGTGCTCGCAAAAAATTAAATGATTGAAAGTAGGATCGTCTTTGTCCTCCTTTCGGTTTGCCAATTTTGTGGCGACTGTTTTTTTGAAAATATTTTCCTGATGATCCCAACATTCTTGGTAATCAATGAGTCCCAAGTCTTTGTAATAAACTTGCTTTGACATAATAAGGTAAGGTAGGATTAATTAAGTGTGGCTAACTCGTCTTTTAAAGCATCAATTACACGAATTTCAATAGGATCCGTGTTGTCTATTTCGGCAATTTTAACTGATATCCAATCGGTTAAGTGGACTAAGTATAAGCTGCGTTCAATAGCGTTGCTACCTTTAATAAAAATTTCGGAAACCGTTCCAGCGTATTCAGAAACTACTTTTTTTGTGAATTCGTAACGTGCCTTAGTTCGGTAATAGTCTTCTTGGCAGTTAAAAAATACTACCGCTAATTTGTCATTTTTTTCCGTCCAACCAACAATTTCGTTGTGGTTTAATGCAGGAAATTTATTGTACCAGCAAAGCATTTTACTGTTTTCGTTTAATTGCTGACAGAACCTTGAAGCAATCGGTTCGTATACTCCCGAAGAATAAATTACAGGAATTTTACCGCTTAAACCCTTCGCTAATTCACCAGCTGTAGTTTCAATTTCAGTAGCGTCTTCGATTAACAAATCAATGCCACTTTGAAGTTCCTTCAATGCCTTGTTGTCAATGATTTTATAATGACAAAAGTAAGTTAACAGTTGTGTAAAAGAGTATCCTAAACACGCTCTTGGAGGACTCCCTCCTGGTATTTTAATGTAGTTATATCCTTTGTCAACAGCTAGGTCTAAAAGCTCACCTCCCGAAGTAATACAAGCTATTTGAGCATTTGCGTTTACAGCTTGTTTTATCATGGATAGTACTTCCTCTGTGTTTCCCGAGTACGATGAAGCAATGACCAAAGTATTTTCATTTACATAGGAAGGGATGTCATATTCATTACAAGTTGCTACGGGAATTTTTGTTTCCAAACGTGTTAGGTTAGAAATGATCCTTCCGCCAATTCCTGAACCACCAATTCCGCAAATTATAATGTTGTGGATTGGGTTAATCGCAGCTTTTAATTGAGTATTGTTGCCAATTTCTACCGCCTCGTTTAATTGTTTGGTAAAGTCTTGAATGTATTTTTTCATGCTGTTCTGTCTGTCTTTTTCCTCAAAAATGTGTTGCAATAATAAGCAAAAACTAAGGATATTCGGTTAAGGGTGAGTGTTGCTGGAAGGAATAATTCAACAATTATATCATCGTGTGGTATACGTTCAACACGTCGTCATCTTCTTCGAGTCTTTCCAATAATTTATTCATGTCTTCTTCTTGCTCTTCGCTTAGTGTTTTGGTTGTTGTTGGCAGACGTTCAAATCCGGAGGTGACGATTTCAATTTCTTTTTCCTCTAGTGCTCCTTGAATGGAGCCAAAGTTTTCAAAGGAGCTGTACATCATGATGAATTCGTCTTCCATAAAAATTTCGTCTGCTCCATAATCAATGAATTCCAATTCAAGTTCTTCGGGATCGTGGTCTGCTTTGTCAATTTTAAAATTGCAAGTGTGGTCAAATAGAAAAATAACCGAATTGGATTGACCTAATTCCCCTCCGCATTTTTTAAAATCGCTTCTGAGATTAGCCACCGTCCTGATGTTGTTGTTGGTTGCCGCCTCTACTAATACTGCAATTCCATGAGGTCCGTACCCTTCATAAAGAATTTCTTTGTAATCAGAAGTGTCTTTGTCAGATGCGTTTTTGATGGCGCGTAAAACGTTATCTTTTGGCATGTTAGCAGCCTTGGCATTTTGCATTACAGCTCGTAATCTAGCATTGGCGTCGGGGTCAGGACCTCCAGCTTTCACAGCCATCACAATCTCTTTCCCTATGCGTGTAAAAGTTTTGGCCATAGCTGACCATCTTTTCATTTTTCTTGCTTTCCTAAATTCAAATGCTCTTCCCATTATTATTCTTATTTTCGAGTCTTAAAAGTAATAAATTTACTTCTTTACTAATAGCACAAATGCAAGAAAGACACAAAGACAGGGCGTTGTATTTTAAAGAACAAGGTGTAACCACCTTAAAATACGTCGTCCCTTACGTTAATTCGGTTAAAAATATTGACAAAAATTCACGTGTTTTGGAAGTTGGTTGCGGTGAAGGAGGTAATTTGAGTCCTTTTTTGGACATGGGTTGTGAGGTGGTTGGTGTGGACATCAGTACCAGTCAAATTGAAAAAGCAAAGGAGTATTTGCAGGAAGGTAAGTACGAAAAATGGCAAGTGATAGCGAGAGACATTTATAGAATGTCTGTGGAGGAGGTTGGAAAATTTGATTTAATTTTTTTACGAGACGTCATCGAACATATCCCGAATCAAGAGGAGTTTTTTAAAATTATCAAAGTATTTTTGAAAGACGAAGGTGTCATTTTTTTTGGTTTTCCTCCATGGAGAATGCCATTTGGAGGGCACCAACAAGTATGTAAAAGCAAGCTGCTGTCGTTGTTGCCTTATTACCACATATTGCCTTACGGAATTTACAAAGCAGTACTTAGGTTGTTTGGAGAGGATGAGAAAATCATAGAAAGTTTGGTGGAAATTAAGGACACGGGGATCAGCATCAGCAGGTTTAAAAGGCTCATCAAAAAGGAAAATTATAAAGTATTAAAACAAACTTATTTTTTGATAAACCCTAACTACGAAACCAAATTTGGCCTTAAGAGGCGTGTGTTGCCAAGTATTTTTCAAATTCCTCATTTATGCGATTTTTATACGACGGCAATGTATTGCATCATCAAAAAATAATTTGTGCTAACCATTAACAGTTAACCTTTGCTATTCAACCTCATATTTAAGCGAGAAGCTATTTTTACCATTGCATTAAGTGGGGTGTGGTTACTGTGTTCCATGTTTTGGGCCCTGCATACTAATTTGCTTTCTTCGGGAATTTTTATGTCTGTTAGCCTGGAGCTGATTGCCTTTTATTTGTTGATGGGATTGGTGTCTTTTTATTTCAATCAAGTTTTACGTTCCACCAAACTGGTGGGGAACAACGATTTTTCGGCCTTGTTTCTCTCGGTGATGGCCATGAGTGGGCTTGAGTACAGCTCAGTTTCTTTTCAGTTTGTATTGGCATTTTTTCTTTTGTTGATGTTGATAAATAAAATTCAGCAAGGTTTTAACCAAACAGAAAACATCATTTCAGAATTTGAAATGGGTGTAATATCAGGATTGTTAACCATGATAAACCCTTTATTTATTGTGGCATTGCCTTTCACCTATGTGGCACTTGTGAATGTCAAAGTCAACACTTGGCGGGGTTGTATTGCGGTCTTGCTTGGTTTCTTTTTCATGTTGTTTGCAAAGTGGTGTTATTTTATTTTTACTGATCAGGCAGACTCTTTTATGGAGCTCATTAAGTTTAATTTCGTCCCAAAAGGCTTACTGGTAAAAGGAATATTGGCCCAGGTGTCTTCAGGGTTGTTGCTCTTGGTTTTTGTGTTATCAGCGAATCATTTCGTCAAGGTTTCAGGGCAGCTTAACATAAAAATCAGGGTGTATTATAAGGTTTGGCTGTGGCTTAGTTTGTTTTTGTTGAGTGGGTTTTTACTTATTGAAAACTCGATGACTGTCCCTCAAATTCTGCTTTGCATCAATTTGCCCTTGTTAGTGTTGTACCAACTGGCGATCAGAGCATTTTCTAAAAAGATTGCAAAGGAGCTGGCCATCCTTATTTTGATGCTTGTTGTTTTGCTCCTGAAGTTTTGAATTTGACTTGTAAGCATTAATGAGTTATCTTCGTAGACCCTTTTTACCAAACCCATTGTAACATGCTGACTTTTAGTTAAGTTGCCAGCTACAATAAAAGAGAAACTACGATTTGATGTCACATAAAAACATGCTATTTGCCGGTTTGCTATTAACCTTTGTGGGTACATTGTTCAGTGGTAAATTCTTGGAAAGCACCAGTTTTGAAAGTCAAGATTTTGACACAGTAAATTACTTGGATTTCAAAATAAAAATTGAAGCATTAGACGAAGACGGTTTGGTGCTAATGATAGACAGTTTACTAGACCACCCAAGTAATCCTGTATATTTAAGGTTAGTAAATGACAGGGTAAATAGCTTTTACTTAAGGCATACACTCGAACCAGAAAGCCCTTATCCAGCTGATGAATTTTATCATTCCTGGAATACTAAACTTTCACATCCATATAAAGACAAACTGAGCAAGGAGGACAGTTGCTTGTTCTTATACTTAACTGACAAAGTAAGTAACTGTGGGTATTCATCTCCTTTTGTAGGACGAGTTACTTCAAAATTTGGTTGGAGAAATGGAAAAATGCACAACGGGATTGACATTGGATTACTAGTGGGTGATACTGTGCGTGCAGCTTTTAGAGGAAAAGTAAGGTTGGCAAGATGGCAAGGAGGATATGGCAGGGTAGTAATCATCAGGCATTTCAATGGCTTGGAAACTATTTACGCTCACTTGAGTAGGTTCATGGTAAAGGAGGGAGAAATGGTTGATCCCGGTACTGCCATTGGAAAAGGTGGGCAAAGTGGAGCCTCACGAGGAAGTCATTTACACTTAGAGACTCGTTTCAAGGGAAAGGCGATTAATCCTGAAGCATTCATTGATTTTCAAAATCACAAGCTAAAAGGGGATACTTTGATGCTTAAAAAAACACGGTTTGGGTTCATTGGTTACCAGCCAGGAGGAGCCTATCATAAAGTGAGACGTGGTGATTACATGTACAAAATTGCCAACGAATATGGCGTAAGGGTCAAGGATATTTGTGAGCTGAATGGCATTCAAAGAAATCACTTTTTAGTGGTCGGGGAAGAACTTAAAGTATCTAATTAATTTACCGAAAGACAAGCTGTAATCCACGTCCTTCGGTTAATAAGTATTTTCTTAACATCTTCATTGTTACCGTTTCGCTGATATCTTTGATAAAACGCAAACTTGTTACCATGAGTGTATTTTCATTGTTTGGAAAAAAGAGGCTAAAAGAAGAGTACGTTGCCCAGGTGTTTGTGAGCACCATCAATGGTTTGGCAATGGAAAGTTTCCCAATATTAAAGGATTATTTAAACGACGTGCCCGAGCTACAATGCTCTCCGGAAATTGAAGAAAACCAATTAGAATGGTTTTTATACATTGTTTTTAGCGCCAATTTATATCATTTGAAGGATCATTTCGATACGGATCAGCACAACAGGATGAGGATTTTAATCATCGACGAATTCATTGAAAGCATGGAAGACCGTTCTGAGGATGAGGTGTTGAGTCAAATTAACATGTACGAAGATTACTTAGCAGGATTGGATCGTTCACAAAACGACGGTTTGGGTAAAATCATGGCCTTAGCAATTTTTCAGAAGTACGGATTGAACGAATGCCAAGTGGATCATTTTCAAAAAATGAATCAACCAAATCCAACTATCATTAAAGCTATTTCTGATATCACTGATAATTTCATTTGGAATTGGAGTGACTTGTTGGGTAATTTTAAGCTTGTAGCGTAATTTCTATTTTTTGAACCCGAAATGAGTGTTTTGATTTTGGCTAACTGATGATAGTCAATACCTTCAACAGTTTATTGAGGATTAACACCTGGGAGGTTGTTATTGGACTAAATCTTTAGTGTCGTGATAAGTGGGTTTATTTCTTTTGACTGTAAAGTCTAAAAATCAGCGTAAATATATTTTATTTCTGTTGTCTCAGAAATCATCAAAAGAAAAATAGCCATTGTACAAATGGCTAAAATCAGAAATCCAACGACGAGTTTATTTTTGTAAAACATGTAGTTTGATTTTGTTAGCTATTTTTTTTGCTGCAAATTGGGAGTGATGTTGATGGTCATCGAACATACCAAATTGATTTGATAAATCCGTGCAGTCAATAATTTGTACTCCTTCATTTAATGCGATGTTACTGATTTTTTTTACTGTTTGTTTATACGCCTGTAAACTTGATGGCTGATAGTTGGAAATGAATTTTTCGTTGTAAGGACCCATAACCAAGGTGAGGTTAACTCCAAGAGATTTGCAGTTGCGGATAAAGCTGGTGAGTTCTTTGTCTCGATAAGTACTTACCGTGTCTATAGGTCGAAACCATTCTTTATTTACAAAACTTTTTTTAGTGTTGTAAGTGCTGTCCAAATTAGTAATAGCACTTGTTGAATCAATTTTTAGCGGAGTTTTATTAATATCAACTTTTGCCGTTTTTCGTGCCCAATTTGTTGGGTTTAGGGTTTCTTTTAAATCTTCAAAATAGGAACGTCTAGCATTTCTAATGGTATAGCTTACGATATGCTTAAATTTATTGAATGTTGAATATTCCTTGACGTATTGTTCACTGTTGAAACTTTTGTTTTTGTATGAACTAGCAAATTGATAGTTTAAGTACCTACTGCTATATTCTAGGGAAGCATCATTCATTTCGGTGTTCCAATAAACTGGATTGATGTAATAAATTATGTTCAAGCCCTTGATGATGTCCTTGTTCTGAAGTAGCCAAGGTTCATGAATACCACACGTTCGTCCCGCTCCAGCAAGTGATGAAAACCCTGAAGTAAGCACTGAAGCGTTGTTTAGAAAGTGGAAGTAATTTTTCCCGCCTAAGTCTCCCGATTCGGAAGTTCCCATGCATAAATACCCATTGTTTGAAACTATGCTTTGTATATAATGACTGATTTTGGCTTTGTCACCATACTTAAAGTGTAGTCCGTTTATTACATGAATTTGCCTGGTAGGTGCATTGTATTGATGATCGGGAATGATGCTTGAGGCTGCTAACAAACCAATTGTTACTAAGAGTATCATTTTCCCAAACCAGGACATGTTTTTTAAACGGTATATGTCTTTTAACCTAATCACAACAGTTGTAAAATTTCAATTAATTGTTCTGAGGAGTAATGGAAGAAGATCCAGCCATAACTAACAAATAGAAATGTACACAATACAGACACTACTTTATATATCGAGGTTTTTGTATATGGAAGTTTTTTGTATAAATACAGGTCGTAAAATTTGTAAATACTTATTCCTAGGCCGTGCCATGCACCCCACATAATAAAGTTGAGGGTGCTTCCGTGCCAAACTCCACAAACTAAAAAAGTTAATAGGTACAGCGCTACAGTTGCTAAGAAGTATTTTTTTTTACCAAATACTCGAATAGATAATTGCTTGAAAAATCCAAAAACGTACAACCGTAAAAAATTGGAAAAGGTGATGTGCCATCGTTTCCAAAATTCCGAAATATTTCTTGCCAAGTAAGGGGAGTTAAAGTTTTCAGGTGTTTTTATTCCAAATAAGTAAGCTAATCCAATGGCTAAGTCGGAATAACCGGAAAAATCAAGATAAATATAAATAGAATAACAAATTGTACTTATTGTAAGGGCAACTATTACAGGGTAATCGTCAAGTAATAAAGTGTAGTCAGTACTTATCTCAATTAACATTGGTACAAGGAAAAGGGTTTTAAATGCACCTAGAAATATTCTAAATATTCCCGAAAAAAATAACCGTGAATCTAATTTTCTACTTTTTTTAGCAACATAATATTGAAAATTATTATAGGTGTCAATGGGACCAGCTAGGAAGCTTGGAAAAAACAGTATGTAATTGATGAAGGTCAAAAACTGGTAGTCAACAATTTTTTTCTTGTAGCTATCAACAAGCCAATGTATCATCCTGAATAAAATATAGGATAAACCTATTTTTTGAACCGAGAGTATTGGTTTGTTTAGGAAGTCAAGTACAGAGTTAGATATGATGTTTTGTAGTAAGGGGAAACTTCGAATAGCGTATGCGCATACTAAAACTGCAACAGTAGTTGCGAAACCTGTCCTCGCTTTCTTCTTCGAAAAAAACAACCCTAAAAAGTAAATTAAAACTGATAATCCTAATAAGCAATAAAATGTGTGTTCTTTGATGATTGTCAACAATACTACAGATGAACTTAAAAGAAGCAGCAGGTTTTTAAGAACAACGTTATTCCATAATAATTTGGCTAGTTGGTATAAGCCAACCAGTAGGAGGATGGTAATGAAAGAGTTGTACGATTCGAAAAACATGCTGGACGGTTGAAATGCAAAGCTAGTAAAATATTTACTGGCTCAAATTAATCAAAAAAAGGACGCTAATTCAACGACGGCGTAAAAGGAAACTCGCTAAAAACCCCATACTCTGGTTTTGCAATTGTAATTGCTTTATGCCACAGCTGTTTTGGTTTTAGTGTCCTCAAGTATGAAAGTTTAAATCCTCCAATTAACCAGGATTTGTTGTGGATCTCTTCTTGAAGTTGTTCTTTTCCCCAGCCGGAGTATCCAAGGAAAAACCTGATGTCTTTGTTGGTGATTTTTTTTGTTTCTACAAGTGATTTCATCGTTTCGAAATCTCCTCCAAAGTAAACGTTGTTAGTAATAGGGATGCTGTTGGGAATTAAGTCGCCACAGGTATGAACAAAAAAAAGTAAGTTTTGGTCCACCGGTCCTCCTATGTATACCCTGGCGTTGAAAGCAGGAAAGTCTGCAAATACTTCATGAACTTTCACATCGGTAGGTTTGTTTAATACAAATCCCATGGTGTTGTCTTTTTCGAAACTGGTTAGTAAAATTACCGTGCGCGTAAATTCCCCGTCTTGTAAAAATGGGTCGGCAATTAGTATTTTTCCAGTTTTTATTTCTTGATCCAAGTTGTTGTTCTTTTGCGGTTTGAAAATTGCCGCTTGACACTAAAGTAACAAAATAGCCTTGGATAACGTATATTCACTCAAATAAGGTTTTCAAATTTAACACTTGGTAAAAAAAATATTCATCTTAATTGTAAGTCTTATTGCCATTGTTGGCTGTCAAAGCACAAAATTCAATGATGCTTTTGGGTTTTCTAATTCACCAAAACAAAAAAGTCATCATGATGCGTATGCAAAATCGACTTCTTCAAAATCGAAAAAAGCAAAGCGGAATAACTATGGGGACAGTTATGCTTCCGCACCTCGCAGAAGAAGATCGTTGAATTACTATGATAGTTATTCTTCCTCTTCCAGAAAGCGAAGTGGTTTGAACTTTAAGGATAGCTATTCAAGCTCGTCTTCAAGAAAAATGGTAAAGGAAGGAAAAGATTCATATGGTTCTACTACTTCAAAAAAACGTTCTTTTTCGTTTAAATTTTGGAAAAGGGACAAAAAAAATAAGAGTTCAGATTCGTACAATGAAAGCGGAAAAAGAAGAGTTATAAAAAAAAGGAAACCACCTCAAGGAATAAAAGCTTCCTAATAAGCGGAAACATTAGAACAAACTCAGGTTGTTATTTCCTAAAGCTTTATTAAATTTGGGGTTCAATTTCAATTCAATTTAATCCAAGACATGACCTATTCAATGACAGGTTTCGGTAAAGCTCAATTTACCTTCGAAGACAAATCCTACAACATAGAAATCAAGTGTTTGAATTCTAAACAACAAGACGTGACGGTTAGGATGCCAAGTAAGTTTAAATCCAAGGAACTTGAATTACGAAAACTCATCATCGGTAAATTAACCCGTGGAAAAATTGAATTTTCTATGTACTATTCAGCTGCTGAGGGAAACAAAGGTCAAAAGATCAACCAAACAGTATTTAAAAACTATGTGAATCAGCTAAGTGAATTGACAGGAAAGGACCCTGATGGAGCGCTGATAGCTGCGGTGTTAAAAATGCCCGAAGTGATGTCGGCTGAAAAGGAAGAATTCGATGAAAATGAATGGTTGGCTGTACTTAAAGGTCTGGAATCGGCACTTATTCAGGTATTGTCTTTTAGGGCAGCGGAAGGTAAAAACTTACGTGCGGACCTTGATTTGAGGATCAATAACATTGAGCAAAAATTGGAAGAGGTAATTGACAGAGACAAATTAAGGACATTAAAAATTAAAGAAAAATTGAATTCGGCCGTGCATGATATTCATGAAAAACTTTTGGATAAAAATCGTTTTGAGCAGGAGTTAATATATTATCTGGAAAAAATGGACATCACTGAAGAGAAGGTGAGGTTGAAAAGTCACACTACATATTTCCATGAGACAATTGAATTGGATGGTGAAAAAGGAAAAAAATTGGCTTTCATTAGTCAGGAAATAGGAAGGGAAATAAACACCATCGGCTCTAAAGCGAACGACTCTGAAATGCAAAAAATGGTAGTAGAGATGAAGGATGAGTTGGAAAAAATCAAAGAACAGTTGTTAAACATATTGTAATGGATAAAGGGAAGTTAGTCATATTTTCAGCGCCTTCTGGTGCTGGTAAAACCACCTTAGTACATCACTTGTTGAGCAAAAAGTTTGGTTTGGAGTTTTCGGTATCGGCCGCTACGAGGTCGCAACGTGAAGGTGAGACGCATGAAAAAGATTACTATTTTTTGTCTGTTGATGATTTTAAATCTCGCATCAGCAAAAAGGAATTTGTGGAATGGGAGGAAGTGTATAAGGATAATTTTTACGGCACGCTCAGGAGTGAGGTGGAAAGAATTTGGGAAAAAGGGAACCATGTGATATTTGATGTGGACGTCGAGGGTGGTTTGAATTTGAAACATGCATTTGGCGACAAGGCTTTGGCAGTATTTGTAATGCCTCCATCCCTTGACAGGTTACGCGAGCGTTTAGAATCGCGTGACACTGAAACACCTGAATCTATTGCGAGGAGACTTGCTAAAGCACCCAAAGAGTTAGAAAGGTCAGTGAATTTTGATAAAATAATTTTGAACGATGATTTATCGGAAGCTAAAAAAAGAGCTGAATTATTGGTCAGAAAATTTTTGAAACCTTGACGGAATAAAAAATACATCGTCTTTTTTTTAGCGGTTGTCGTTAAAAAAATAATTTTCAGCTAAATTCAATGCAGTTTTATTTGTTCGTTTCAAAAAATGAGTTTAGAATGTTATTTGAGCTAAATTAAAGGCGTGCCAAATAATTATTTTGTCAATTTTTAAGACCCCTTTTATGTCGGGAACTCTTTCCTGTATTGGTTTAATACGAGTCAAGCAAAATATATCAACCGCAAGTTTTTAATATCTAAACAGTGGTTTGGTTAAGTTGAATGGAATTAAAAACTAAATTTAATGTTCCCACTGAGAAAGAAACGAAAAATTTATTTTGGTAATTTTCCTTGGTTTTTATGGGTTTCGTAATTTGTGAAATTACCTAGGAAAAAATCAAGAAATGTTTTCAACAGATGTTGTATAACGAGCTTGAAAATACAAGGGCAATTAGTTAGAGTGTAATTGATGCATTAAAGCTTTACAGAACGACCGTAATAATCAGTTAAACAGGCACTTAATAAGCTTGTTAAAAACTATTAACGAATGTGAAGAACTATGGGTGGAGTAATGGAAGTTTATTGAACTTTTTTTGGAATTTTTGTAACCCGCTTTTTCCGCACTGAAAGTTTTAAGTTTTCAAAATGGAGGAGGGAAACGGAAAGTAAGCAGAAACACTTAGGCCAATAAGCAAGAATATAAACAAACAAAAATTAGCAACAATGGAAGGAAAAACAAAACAAGCAGTTGATCAAGCGCCAAACTTGGATGAAATCTTACCAAAAGACACCGTGATTAAGGAGTCTGCAGTAGAACCTATTCTGGAAGAGGCTAACGACAGGTTTGTTTTATTTCCTATTCAACACGATGACATTTGGGCAATGTACAAAGACCAGCAAGCTAGTATTTGGACTGCTGAGGAAATTGATTTGTCTACGGATATCATCGATTGGGATAATAAATTGAATGACAACGAAAGACATTTCATAAAACACGTGTTGGCCTTTTTTGCTGCTAGTGATGGAATTGTGAACGAAAACCTTGCTGAACATTTTTTAAGTGAGGTGCAGTATACTGAGGCTAAATTCTTTTACGGTTTCCAAGTAATGATGGAAAACGTACACTCAGAAACTTATTCTTTGTTGATTGACACTTTGGTAAAAGACAAGAAGGAAAAAGATTATTTGTTTAACGCCATTGAAACTATTCCATGCGTAAAGAAAAAAGCAGACTGGGCATTAAAATGGATTGACAATGGTTCATTTGCTGAGAGGTTGGTTGCTTTTGCAGCAGTAGAAGGTATTTTCTTTTCAGGAAGTTTCTGCTCTCTGTTTTGGTTAAAGAAAAGAGGTTTGATGCCAGGATTGACATTCTCTAACGAACTTATCTCAAGAGACGAAGGAATGCACTGTGATTTTGCGTGTTTGTTGTACACACAACACATTAACAATCCACTAGACAAAGAAGTGGTAAAAGAAATCATCTTGGATGCAGTTGAAATGGAAAAAGAGTTTGTTTGTGATGCATTGCCAGTTAGGTTAATTGGAATGAATGCTGAATTGATGAGCCAATACATTGAGTTTGTTGCTGACAGGTTGTTAATGGAATTAGGAAACGAAAAAGTATTCAATACTGAAAACCCATTTGACTTCATGGAGTTGATTTCTTTACAAGGGAAAACTAACTTTTTCGAAAAAAGAGTAGGGGAATACCAAAAGGCAGGTGTTACTACTAGTGGAGAGAACCAAGGGTTTAGTTTAGACGAAGATTTTTAAGGTTACCTCCTGAAATTAACTTCATTTATCTTCTTTGATTAAGAAAGGTTGAAGAGAGAAGATTATATAAAATTTTAAAAAGTAAGCTGTATGTATGTAGTAAAAAGAGACGGACGTAAAGAGGAAGTCAAGTTTGACAAAGTGACCGCAAGGATCAAAAAACTTTGTTACAAGTTAAGTCCAATGGTTGACCCAACAGGAGTTGCCATGAAGGTAATTGAAGGAATTTATGAGGGGGTTACTACTCATGCCTTGGATAATTTGGCTGCTGAAATTGCTGCAAGCTCTACGACTAAACACCCTGATTACGCTAAATTAGCAGCTAGGTTGGCCGTATCTAACTTACACAAAAGCACAAGTAAATCTTTTTCTGGTACAGCTACTACTTTATACGAATACATCGACAAAAAAACTGGTAAATCCGCAGCGTTACTTGCTGACGATGTGTATAAAATCATCCAAGATAACGCTATGCAATTGGATTCTGCCATCATTTATGACAGAGACTTTGGATATGATTATTTTGGATTTAAAACATTAGAACGATCCTATTTGTTAAGGGTTCATGGTGAAATCGTAGAACGTCCGCAACACATGTTGATGAGAGTTTCTATTGGAATTCACAAAGAAGACATCGATTCTGCCATTGAAACTTATAATTTAATGAGTGAAAGGTGGGCTACTCATGCTACTCCAACTTTATTCAACGCGGGTACTCCAAAACCACAAATGTCATCTTGTTTCCTTTTAACAGCAAAGGACGACAGCATCGACGGTATTTATGATACGTTAAAACAATGTGCAAAAATATCACAATCAGCAGGTGGGATTGGTTTAGCAATACACAACATCAGAGCTACAGGTTCTTACATTAAGGGGACCAACGGTGCTTCAAATGGAATTATACCAATGTTGAGGGTTTTTAACGATACTGCAAGATATGTGGATCAAGGAGGAGGAAAAAGAAAAGGTTCTTTCGCTATTTATCTAGAACCTTGGCATGCAGATATTTTTGACTTCCTTGACTTAAGGAAAAACCATGGTAAAGAGGAATTAAGAGCAAGAGATTTATTTTACGCAATGTGGATAAATGACCTGTTCATGGAAAGAGTAGAGGCTGATGGTGAGTGGACTTTGTTTTGTCCAAACGAATCTCCAGGATTGGCTGATTGTTATGGTGAAGAATTCAGGAAACTGTACACGAAATACGAAAAAGCAGGGAAAGGTAGAAAAACCATAAAAGCTCAAGAGTTGTGGTTTGCAATACTAGAATCTCAAGTAGAAACCGGTACACCTTACATGCTGTACAAGGATGCTTGTAATGAAAAATCAAACCAAAAGAATTTAGGTACAATTAGATCGTCTAACTTATGTACAGAAATCGTGGAATATACAGCTCCTGATGAAGTAGCTGTATGTAACTTAGCATCTGTTGCCCTACCAATGTTTGTGAAAGACGGCGAGTTTGATTTCAACAAATTGTTTGAGGTGTCGTACACACTTACAAAGAATTTGAATAAGATCATTGATTACAATTATTACCCAGTTCCTGAAGCTAAAAACTCCAACATGAGACACCGTCCAATTGGATTAGGTGTACAGGGTTTAGCTGATGCGTTCATTTTGATGAGATATCCTTTTACTTCTCCGGAAGCAAAACAGTTAAACAAGGACATCTTTGAAACTATATATTACGCTTCTTTGACAGCGTCAAAGGATTTGGCAATAATAGATGGTCCTTATGAAACGTTCAAAGGTTCACCAGCGTCAAAAGGTATTTTACAGTTTGACATGTGGAATGAGAAACCATCCGACAGATGGGAATGGGATGTGTTAAAAGGAGAAATTAAGAAGCACGGAATAAGAAACAGCTTGTTATTGGCTCCAATGCCAACAGCATCTACTTCTCAAATTTTGGGTAACAACGAATGTTTCGAGCCATATACTTCTAATATTTATTCAAGAAGAACTTTGTCGGGAGAATTCATCATCGTAAACAAACACTTGTTAATGGACCTAGTGAAATTAGGCTTATGGAATGATGACATGAAAAACAGGTTAATGGCTGCCAATGGATCAATTGCTGATTTCCCTGAAATTCCAGAGAATATCAAAGAATTGTACAAAACGGTTTGGGAAATCAAGCAAAAAGACGTGTTGGATATGGCTGCTGACAGAGGGATTTACATTGATCAAAGTCAGTCGTTGAACATATTCATTGAATCTCCAAACTTTGCCAAATTAACTTCAATGCATTTTTACGCATGGAAGAAAGGTCTAAAGACAGGAATGTATTACTTAAGAACTAAAGCAGCAAGAGACGCTATTAAGTTTACAGTAGACAAATCTAAATTAGCTGCACCAAAAGAAGCGACTACAGCAGAGGAGCAAAGACAAGCAGAACTGGCTTGTTCGATTGACAACCCTGATGATTGTGAAATGTGCAGTGGTTGATACAAATTGACACTTTGCAGTTAATACTCATCTATTGACGAAATGATGTTATTAAAAAGGCTATTCTTAATTGAATGGCCTTTTTAATGTTGAAATCACTGCTGCATGACTAATTACGAACGATTCTTTACGAAACAATAAAATGGTTAATGCTTTGTTTTCACCTGCTTTAAAAGGTCCTCTACCTTTTTTACGGGCAGCTTACAACTGCCCTCAACGCATAAATACAAGTTGGTTTCGTCCTTGTTGAAACGATTTTGCAGCAATGGTAAATCACTTTTTTTAGTGCTTCCTGCAACAAGTTTGTTGGGGAGGTAATGTGCGTTTAATTCTTTCACTTTATATAAAGCATCGCTTCCAGAAATTGCTATTTCGTAATATTCATCAAGGTAGTTTAAGTATAGATTTAACCAGTTTGAAGCGCCTGCACCGTAACGAATTGAACTTGCTTTCATGTTGTTTAACATTGAGCAGGCATGTTCGTTGTATTTTTTGTTTTCGTAGTAATGACCAAGCTTGAACAAGTTATTCGCCATGATGGAGTTAGAGGAGGAAATGACGTTGTCGTCAATTTCAATTTTCCTTGTAATCAGTTTAGCGTCCTTGTCCGAGGTGAAAAAGAACAGGTGACTTTTGGTATCGTAAAAATGATCGAAGCAATGGTCTGTGAGTTGTTTAGATTTGCTCAACCATGCCTCATCAAGGGTCACTTCATACAAGCAAATGAAAGCATCGGCCACACCTGCATAATCTTCTAAATAGGCCTCGATGTTGCTTTTTCCATTTTTGAAATTTCGGTATAAACTCCCATCTTGCTTTGTCATTTCGTTGACAATAAAATGAGCGTTTTTAAGTGCCACATCTAAATAATGAGGGTCATCAAAAACAGCATAAGCGTTCACGTATGCTTTTAACATCAACGCATTCCATGAACAAAGTGATTTGTCATCCAATTCAGGCCGCGATCTTTTTTCACGTATTTTAAGTAAGGTGTTTTTCCATGAGCTAACTTTTTGCTGTAAGTCCTCGATGGACAAGCCGTTTGTAGTACAAAACTCTTGTTGTGATGTGGTCCTGATCAGGTTGTAATTTCCATGTTCCCATTCACCATAACTGTTGATGTTATAATATTGTGAAAAAAGTTTGAAATCGTCTCCTAAAATGTGTTGCAGTTCCTTTTTATTCCAGACGTAAAAAGCACCTTCTTCCGACTCGCCTTTTTCATTTTTACTGTCGGCATCCAGGGAAGAATAAAAGACCCCGTCTTTGTGATAAAGCTCTCTCTCGATGAAGGTAGTTGTTTCTTCCACTACTTTTTTATACAAGGGATTTTTGGTGACCAAATATGCTGTAGCATACAAGGAAACTAATTGCGCATTGTCATAAAGCATTTTTTCAAAATGTGGAATGTGCCAGTGGTCGTCTACGGAATACCTTGCAAAACCACCACCTATTTGATCGTAAATTCCTCCGTAGGCCATCTGTGTCAGGGTGGTGTTTACGTAGTTTAGCAAGTTAGAATCATTTGCTTGTACTGCATACCGTAATAAAAAACTGATGTTGTTCGGAAGTGGAAATTTAGGTGACCCATCTCTTCCTCCATGTGTAAAATCCATGTTAGGCAACCAGTTTTTAATTGCCTCACCTATTTCGGATTTCGTAAAATTAGCTGGTTCGGTGTTCAAAGGGATGATGTCGGATTGTCTGATTCCTTTGGTTAGGTCAGCAGCATATTGCTCGGCTTTTTCAGGTTGTTCAGTATACAATTTAGCTAACTGAGACAGTGCATTAACCCAGTTTTTTTTCGGAAAATAAGTACCTCCCCAAATTGGTCTTCCGTCTGGTAAAGCGACACAATTCAATGGCCAACCCCCACTTCCAGTGAGTAGTTGGACTGCATTCATGTACACTTGGTCAATGTCTGGTCGTTCTTCTCTGTCCACTTTAACATTGATGAAATATTTGTTCATGACAGAAGCCACTGCAGTGTCTTCAAAACATTCGTGTTCCATTACATGACACCAATGACACGCAGTGTAGCCAATTGATATAAGCAACAGCTTATTTTCTTTTTTGGCCAAAGCTAAAGTTGCCTCATTCCATGCGTGCCACTGCACCGGGTTGTGCGCATGCTGCAGCAAATAGGGGCTACTTTCAAGAATTAAGTCATTGCTAAATTGATGTTCTTTTTCCATGTTGTGTCGACTCTTGCATCTCGATAAAAATGCAGATAAAATGATTATAATGATGAAGTAACGTGACAAGACTATTCAGGTCTTTGGTACTTACAGCACTTGTGTAAACCATCGTATACATCATCTTCTGCTCGAAAATTTTCGGTGTCGTAACCTACTTCAGCAATCTTACTCTTGATGTTGTTCAGGGAAATTCTAGTGGAATCAAAAGTGACAGCTATTTGCTTTGTTTTTTTATCCCAATCGCCAAGAATAATTCCGTCAACCTCTTTTAGGGAGCCTTCAATGGTTTCTTCACACATCATGCAATTGCCGTAAACTTGAAAATTTTCGGTTACTTCGTTTGGGTTGCCGCAGCTTGTTAACAGGGCTACAAAGGCAAGCGGTAAAAATATTTTTTTCATGATGGTTTATTTTTAGGAAAGGTACTTAATTAATACTGTTTCAAGGTGGGCTAGGTCATTCCCAATTGTTTGCCCAGTCTTTCCAAACTACTTCTAATCCTTGGTTTTTTAACATCGTGGCTACTTCCTCAGTGCTCCGCTCGTCCGAAATTTGAAATTGCTCCTCGGATTCTGGTGCTACTACGTATCCTCCAGGGTTGGTTTTTGATTCAGCACTGATGGATGTGACTCCAAAATTTACGATGTTGTTTCTGAACACCTCACTTTCACGTGTTGAAATTGAAAGTTCCAAGTCTTCATCAAGCAAACGGAATGCGCAAATTAATTGTGCCAAGTCTTTGTCCGTCATTTCCACTTTAGGCTCCAAGCCTCCGCTGTGAGGTCTAAGCCTAGGAAAAGACATGGAATACTTAGTTTTCCAATATGTTTTTTGCAAATATCTCAAGTGAAGTGCTGCAAAAAAGCTGTCTGCTCGCCAGTCTTCTAATCCAAACAAAGCCCCTAATCCAATTTTGTGCACACCTGCTTTTCCGAGTCTGTCGGGAGTATCCAAACGGTAATCAAAGTTAGATTTTCGTCCCTTTGGGTGATGTTTTTTATACTCAGCACGGTGGTAAGTTTCTTGGTAAACGAGGACCGCGTACAATCCATTTTCGATCAATAACTCGTACTCCTCTTGGTTCATTGGCTGTACTTCAATGGTGAGATTCGAAAAATGTTCCCTTACCAAATTGATGGCATTTTTGATGTATGGTACACCGACAGTTTGGTTTGCCTCACCTGTAACCAAAAGAATGTGGTCGTAACCTTTGGCTTTTAAAAAAGCAACTTCCTTTAATATTTCCTGGTCAGTTAATGTCTTTCGTGGAATTACGTTGGTCATGCTGAATCCACAATAAGTGCAAATGTTTTGACATTCGTTACTCAAATACATTGGAGCGTACATTTGGATCGTGTTTCCAAAACGTTTTTTAGTGAGTTTCCTGCTAATTTGCGCCATGTTCTCCAAGTAAGGAATTGCCGCAGGAGATATCAATGCTTTAAAATCTTCTAAATCTCGTTTATCAGAACCCAATGCCCGCAGTACGTCACTTTCCGTTTTGCTGAAAATGCTGTTCAGGGTTTCATCCCAATTGTATGTGTCGAATAAGTCTTGAAAAGTGCTCATGTGCTTGTTATACTTAACTTAAAAAACTAGTCAAAGGGCTGCTTGCCTCGGCATGTTGTTTTACTGGGGCAAGTTTTGCGGTGTAGGCCATTCTTCCTGCTTGTACAGCAAGTTTAAATGCTATGGCCATTTCTATCGGGTTTTTTGATACTGCAATAGCAGTGTTAACCAGTACAGCATCAGCACCCAATTCCATAGCGAAAGCCGCGTGGGATGGTGACCCTATGCCCGCGTCTACAATGACAGGTACGTTGCTGTGTGCAATGATAATTTCTAAAAACTCTTGTGTTTTTAATCCTTTGTTACTTCCAATTGGAGCGCCTAATGGCATAACGCACTGCACTCCTACATCCTCAAGTCGTTTGCACAATACAGGGTCGGCATGAATGTAGGGCATCACCACAAATCCTTTTTTTACCAATTGTTCAGTTGCCGCTAAAGTTTCAATAGGGTCAGGCAATAAGTATTTTGGGTCAGGATGGATTTCTAATTTTATCCAGTTTGTTTCCAGTGCTTCGCGTGAAAGTTCAGCGGCAAAAACGGCTTCTTTAGCAGTACGAACACCAGAAGTGTTCGGCAATAAATTAATGTGTTGATGTGATAAATGGGCTAACAAATCATCTTGTTCGTCATGCACGTCAACCCTTTTTAAAGCAACTGTAATTAATTCGCTGTCACTTGCAAGTAGGGCTTCTCGCATCACGGATGAATCGCTGAATTTTCCAGTGCCAGTGAACAGCCTGGAGCTGAATGACTTATCGGCTATGATTAATTGATCGTTTTCTATTGTTACAGACATAATTAATTGTTTGTTTACGCTTTTTTTCCTTTTAAAGGAGTTCACTTCTTTACTAGTGTATATTTTCAGTTGTGTTCAGTTGTTCGTTTCACTCGGCGGTTCGTCCTTTGTCCTCGTTTGTTTGGATGGCGTTTTCTGTCGCATCTAAGTTTTCGCAGTAGGCTATCGTTTGGCTTAGCTCTACCAAATTCCCAGTAGACAAAGCGCCCGACATGGCAATTCCATGTGCTCCTTCTTCGAATATGTAAGCAACGTCTTCCTTGACAATTCCACCGATAGCAAACACGGGGGTGTTTGGGCTGTCTGTTTGAACATAGGCGCAAATTTGAGCATAGTCATTCAAAGAAATGACAGGACTTAAGTTGGATTTCGTATCAGTAAACCGGAAAGGGCCTAAACCTATGTAATCCACATTTTGAGCAATTAATTTCTTGCAATCTTCTAAAGTGTTTGCAGTTCCTCCAATGATGGTGCCCTCAGGTAAAACTTCTCTAGCTTCTATTGGGTCGATGTCTTCTTTTCCTAGGTGTACTCCATGTGCGCCGCTTTGCAAAACAACCCTTACTTTGTCATTTATGATCAACAATGCATCGTATGTTTCACAAATTTCTAGTGCAGCACGAGCAATTTGAATGTATTCACCTTCTTCCACATTTTTTAAGCGCAATTGAACCAGTTTACAACCTGCTTCACACACGTTTTTAATGTTGGTAAGGTGATCCTCACTTTCATTCCCCTGGGAAATGTAATACGTTTTTGGAAGAATGATTTTCTTATACATAGAACAAATTAAAAGTGATATGCCAATAAAGTTTTGTTAGAACTCAAGGTATTTTCTGTATATTTTTTTGCTTTGTAACAAGCTTTGTTAAGTGGTGTTCCTAATGCTAAATAGGAGGTTATTGCTGAAGAAAGAATACATCCGCTCCCGTGTTTTTCAAAAACAAGCGAGCGTTTAGAGTTGAAAACAAAGGTTTTCCCATTGGTCAAATACAGTTCATCTCGACCTTTTTTGTTGTCGCTTTCCCTGTGTCCTCCCTTGAGTAGTAAATTACAATGTGTGGTGATGGTTGAAATCCGTTCTTGTTCGTTATTGCCGTTGGTTAATTTTTTGAATTCTAAATAGTTTGGAGTGAGCAGGTGAATCTTTTTTAACATTGCTGTGAACTCACTGTGGTCAGTAGCATGAAATTTGAAAGAGGACGAGGCACTCATTACCGGATCCACAATGATTTTTATTGATGCGCTTTTGAGTAATAAGTAATCGATTACTTTATTCAAAACCGACCAATTTTCAATGATTCCCACTTTTACAAAATCAATTTCAAAACGTTCAAAAAGCAAATCAATTTGAGACTTCATGACCTTTAAAGGGGTCCAATGCACCTCTGATAATTCCTTGTCATTTTGTACCGTGTTGCCACTACATACTGTCAAGCCGTAACATTTTAACCGTTCCATGGTTTTGATGTCAGCTGTGAGTCCAGCACCCGAACATGGGTCCAAACCTGCAATGCTTAATACAAAAGGTCGATTAATGGGTGTATGTCGTTGTGTGCTTTTCATTGAACAGTCAATTTGACTATGTTTTTACATGCTTTTTGAATGGCTAAAAAGCTTTCCAAATGATTATCTGAATTCCAAATTCCTCCAAGTACTCCTGCGCCACGATAACCTAAATTGAAAGTTTTTTGAGCTGTTTTTTCGTTTACTCCTCCCATGCCAACAACAAGTGTTTTCACATGGCGTACGTTAAATCCTTGTCCGGGGTATCCTTTTTTGGAAATGGAATCAAAGACAGGGCTTAATAACACGTAATCAAATTCAGCTGAGCATTCCACAATTTCTTCAGAGCTATGAAAGGAGCTACTTATGATGTAGCTGCTACTTTGGTATCCATTAACGTAACTGACAAGTTTTGCTCCCAAACTTTGTCGAGGTTTTTCTTGTAAGTGCACCCCTTTCAAACCATATTCGCCGCATAACTCGTGATAATAATGGATGACTATTCGGTCGTAATAATTTGGTTCAATGCCATCTAGTAGCCCCCTATATTCTTCAATTTGAAATAAAGGTTTTCTTAAATGAAGGGTCATCAAGCCGTGAGCAAACAGTTCGTTTAGAACTGTTGCTTCGTGTTTAATTTCCTTTTCAGAAGTAAGTACTACTAATTTCATTACTTGAACTAACTGTAAATAGCGCTTCCTTTGTCCGAAAACTCTTTGGATTTTTCTTCCATCCCTTTGGATATTACTTTCCCATCCTCAATTTTATTTTTCGCAGCAAAATCACGAACTTCTTGTGATATTTTCATAGAGCAAAATTTTGGTCCGCACATGGAACAAAAATGTGCCACTTTAGCACCTTCAGCTGGAAGTGTTTCATCGTGATATTCTCGTGCTAATTCCGGGTCTAAAGCCAAGTTGAATTGATCCTCCCAACGGAATTCAAAACGAGCTTTACTTATTGCATTGTCTCGGTGCTGGGAACCAGGATGTCCTTTGGCCAAATCCGCAGCATGAGCAGCTAGTTTGTAGGTAACCACTCCAGTGCGAACGTCCTCTTTGTTTGGTAATCCTAAGTGTTCTTTTGGTGTTACATAGCACAACATAGCACAACCGTACCAACCAATCATAGCAGCACCAATACCAGAGGTGATGTGATCGTAACCAGGAGCAATGTCAGTAGTAAGTGGGCCTAAAGTGTAAAATGGAGCCTCTCCACAAACGTCTATTTGTCGGTCCATGTTTTCCTTAATCATGTGCATTGGCACATGTCCTGGGCCTTCAATAAAAGTTTGGACTTCGTGTTTCCATGCAATCTTTGTCAGTTCTCCTAAAGTTTCTAGTTCGGCAAATTGAGCTTCATCGTTAGCATCAGCAATTGACCCTGGACGTAAACCATCACCTAATGAAAACGAAACATCGTAGGCTTTCATGATTTGACAAATGTCTTCAAAGTGGGTGTACAAGAAACTTTCCTTGTGATGAGACAAGCACCATTTTGCCATAATTGACCCTCCCCTTGAAACGATTCCTGTTACCCTATTCGCAGTCATCGGGACCATGTGTAGCCTCACTCCCGCATGAATCGTAAAGTAATCAACTCCTTGCTCAGCTTGTTCAATTAAAGTGTCTCTAAATATTTCCCAAGTTAAGTCTTCGGCTTTTCCGTTCACTTTTTCAAGTGCTTGATATATTGGCACAGTCCCTATTGGCACTGGTGAATTCCTAACGATCCATTCTCTTGTTTCGTGGATGTTTTCTCCAGTTGACAAATCCATGATGTTGTCAGCTCCCCATCTGCATGCCCAAACAGCTTTTTCAACCTCTTCTTCTATTGACGAAGTGACAGCCGAATTACCAATGTTGGCGTTAATTTTTACCAAAAAGTTTCGACCCAAAATCATCGGTTCAGCCTCTGGGTGGTTAATGTTGGAAGGTATCACGGCTCTTCCTCTTGCAATTTCCTCCCTAACAAACTCAGCAGTAATCTTATCTGGAATACTGGCTCCAAAACTTTCACCTGGATGCTGAACAGTTTTACTTTTTATTTCCTCAATTTTTTGATTTTCTCGAATAGCAACATATTCCATTTCAGCAGTTATGATACCACGTTTTGCATAATACATTTGAGAAACATTTTTGCCTTTTTTTGCTTTCAACGGCAGTTTTAATTGTCCGAATCTCAAGTGATCAAGACTCTTATCGTTTAACCTTTCATTACAAAAGTCAGAACTAAATGAATCTAGTTGATCCACATCACCTCTTTTCAAAACCCATGGTTCGCGAAGTTTTTCTAATCCTTTATGGATGTCAATTTCCTTACTTAAATCAGTATAAGGACCAGAGGTGTCATATATTGTTACTGGTTGATTTTTGGTTTTAAAACCAGTCATTGAATGCGTGGTGTCTTCCAGTGCAATTTCTCTCATGGCTACACTTAGCTCAGGATGAATTTCGCCTTTAACATACACTTTCGAAGAACTAGGAAATGGATTTCTTGAGATGACGTCTTTTTTTGGAGCTTGATCTGGTTTTTTCATGTTTTGATTTTAAAGTTATTATCCGCCTTGTGTGGCTTTTATAATTAGAATTTCATCGTTGTTATTCAAGGAGGTATTCTCCCAATTGCTTTTGGTAATAATTTGTTGATTTACAGCAATCGCAATTCCATTTTGTGGAATGTTTAAAGATTCAACAGCTTTGAGCAAGGAGATGTCATCCTGCATTTCCTGATCATTACCATTTAGTTTAATTGAAAGCATACGCCTTGTTCAATAGTTTTAAGTACAAGTAATGCTAAAGGGGTTGAAAATATCAGCCCGAAATTGGACTCTTCTTTTTCCTACGTTGGTACTAACCAATTCAGGTTCAAAGGATATTTCTCAGGTTTTGACTTTGTGAAAAGCTACTAACCACTCCTAAAGATTACCCAACAAAGATAAGTCATAAAAGACTATCAAGGGAAAATTTAGAGAAGTAGATGTTAACAGGTTATTAACCTGTCAAGAATTACAAATTCCTCAAGTATTCTGTGAAACTAGTGTCGTCTGGTAAGTCCCATTTTTTCTTTAAACGGTACTTACGTTTTTCAACGGCAGCAACAGAAATGTTTAGGAGTTCTGCAATTTCTTTGTTGGATTTTCCCATTCGAACGTACGAGCAAAAAAGCAAATAGGATTCGTTCATCCGTTTTTCCTTTTGCTTAATTTTCTGAAAAAAGTTGTCGTTTTTTTCATCAAAATGCACTTGAAAATTTTCCCAGTTACTCTCGTTGTCAAGGTTGTTAGAAATGGCAGTTTTTACTGACCTGAATTTAATTTGATCGGAGTGGGAAAGTTCCTTTGAAATTTTATCAAGTTGTGAAGTAAGGCTTGACAACAAATCCTTTTTTTGTGTAAAGGTTAAGGCGAGGTATGCCAACTCATTTTCTTTGCTTTTTAACTCCAAGGCAATTGTTTCAGCTTTGTGCAATTTTTCCTTGATTTCTATTTCTTTTTTATTTTCCAGTTCAAGTTTCTTTTTTTGTTTTTGAAACAAGTTGATGACCAAATATATTCCTGCAACAAATAACAAGAAATAAATTAAATTCATGAAAGTTGTCCTGTACCAAGGAGGTGAAATTATAAACTTGAACGCAGTGCTTCCAGCCACTTCATCACCTTTTTTTGCCCGTACTTTGAAAGTGTAAGTCGCTTCTTTTAAGTTAGTATATTCCTTGAAGTTTACTTCCTGGACTTGCTGCCACTGGTGCATGGCTTTTCCATTTTTAAACAACCTTGTTTCGTAAGAAATTTGTTTATTGTTGCCATATAAGGGAATAGTGTACGAAATCCTGATGTTGTTATTTTCGTATAAAAACTCTTGGATTCCAACAGGTTTGCTGTTAAAAATCAAAGAATCTCCATGTGGATTAAGTAATTCAATCCCTCTGATTAAGCAAGGTGTTTCAGAAGTTGTCCCAATATTTTTAGGGGTATACGTGGCAAATCCATCTTGTGTGCCAATGAAATAAGTGTTTTCAGAAACTTCATAAAAGAATTCTGCGCTTCCTACCAAGTACGATTTCAAAAATGAAACAGGTGAGTTTTGAACTTCCCAAACACCTGTAGAATTGTTCAAGATGTGAGCTTGGTCGTCATATATTGCATAGAGTCCGTCTTGTTTGTGTTTTCTTATCCTGTGAGATTTTGCTCCCAGATTTTCAAAACTTGCTAATGGAACCAAAGAGTCTTCTTTAATGTAATAAGTATGTCCGTAACTTGATACAAAAATCGAATCATGGTAACTAAAAATATCATTAAAATGATCTTGAGAACTGACATTCATGATGTCAGTATAATTCACTACTGATACGGCGCTGTCCCTACTTTGGTTTAGCATTAACCTGTACAATCCTTTGTTTCCCTGAACAATCCAAAAAACTCCTCGTTTGTCTACCTCGAACATTCTTGAAGACTCACTAAAACCTTTTACGTGGTTTGTAAATTTCCAAGTTTTGTTTTTCCATTCGTAATTAGAAATACCAACGTATGTTCCAACGTAAGCTTTGTTTTCATTTTGATGGTGTTTTTTCCAAGTCCAAGACCCAAACCAAGACCCGTTTGAAATCCTAACCGCGGACCCAGCTTCAATTTGATAAACCTCAGCTGCTTGACATGCAATCAGTTTTCCTTTGTGTAATTTAAGGTCATTGATGATGCCATTGATGCCAGTTATAGGTGTAAATTTTTGCTGTTTTTTAAGACTGATTTCCCAGTTGGGTAAGTAATATAAACCATTGGAAGTGCCTGCAAATAACGTGTCTCCTTTTACCAGCGCACAATACCCCATTCCTTCAATGCCCATTGATGGAGGAATGTACCTGACTGGTGATTTCCATTTTAACAGTCCCACGCCATTATTGTACGCTAACCAAATATTTCCCGAGTTGTCTAAAAACAAGTCGTGGATAAAATTGTCCTGTAAACCTGTGTTCATGTTAAAATTGCTAATTATTTCGCCTTCGGTGTTTAAATGAAAAAGGCCTTTGTTGACAGTGCCAATTAAAAATTCATGTTCGTTAAGTGTTAAAGCACAGGAAATTTCTACATTTTTTAATTTCTTGTTCGCTTCTTCAAATCGAGAAGAATTGTTTTCGCTGATAATTTGATTGCTTGTAAGTAACAAGGTTTGACTTCTTCCGAATGAAAGGACATCTCGGATCTCAACGTCCTTAATGCCTTTATTGCTTATGCTGTGTTTTGACAAGGGAAAGGTTAAAATTCCGACCCCCTGTTTTGAGGCTCTTATTTTTTCTTGATAAATCCCTAAGTAATAAATTAACTGATCTTTACTATGTTCGGTGAGCTCAATGACTTCGTTGTTTTTATAACAATAAACAGTATATAAACTTCTGAAATACACTTGGTCATCAACGCAAATTAAATCAAGGATTTCGTTGATGTCTTGTTTTGGAAGCTTTGATTTTAAGGAAACATATTCATTTAATCCCGATGCATTTTTTTTTAAATAACCAAATTCCGAGGAGGAGCCAATGTATATTCTCCCATTTTTATCAATGTCCAATGACAAGGCACTTTTCCCATCCGAAAGGCCAATTTTCCGCCAAGTTTGACCATCGTATTCCAGCAAACCGTAAGCATTACCGATGTACATGACACCGCTACTGTCCTGGGTGAAGCAGTAATTTATAGAATGGCTTTTATACTCTTTGGTTGTGAAGTTGATGATGTCAGGAGCTGAGGCTGTGGACTTCAAAGACAGCACAAAAACGGAAACAATAAAAAGAAAGTGTTTGGTCATACGCCTTAAAAATAACTACCTTATGTTTAAAAATAGACCTTTTATGCTGAGATCATTACATTAAATGAAAATTCTTAAGAAAGTATTTATAGGAGTTGCTGTCGTATTAGCTTTTCCAATCGCGTATTTTAGTTGTGCATACTTGATGATGTATGTTACTGTAAATGACAAGGAGGGTTATTCTATTGCTAACAAGGTCGTTTATCTAAATACAAATGGAGTTCATTTGGATGTGGTAATCCCCCGAGAAGACATTAATTCCAGCTTGCTATCGGGGATAAGGTACAAGGAAGGTGAAGACTATATTTCCTTTGGTTGGGGTGATGAAAACTTTTACTTAAATACCCCAACGTGGGGCGAATTAACTTTTCAGAATGCTTTTAAAGCCATGTTTTTGAATAGCTCAACACTGATGCATTTGACCAGGTACAAGGAAGTGAAAGACGACTGGACTAAGGTGGAGCTTAATGAGTTTCAACTGAATAAATTGAACAATTATATTCTTAATTCCTTTAAGCTGTCTGAGGATAATCAAAAGATGTACATACCTGAGGCTGGGTACTCCTACAATGATAATTTTTACAAAGCAAATGGAAGTTATTCTTGCTTTAAAACTTGTAATTCTTGGGTTAATATAGCGTTCAAAGAAAGCGAACTGAAAGCTTGCTACTGGACGCCTTTTGATTTTGGATTAATAAAGAAGTACGATTAAAGGTGAATTTTGCAGGATTCACTTGGTCTTCTTTTTTGCTTTTGTTTGAGTTAAAGGCGAGCTAAAATAATATTTCAAGCTTCCTCTCCAAGTCTTCTATTTTCCTGTCAAGGTCGTGCATGGCACTTGCGGAGTTTAGTGTTTTCGTTTGTTTTGCGCTGTATTTTTGCAACAAGTCCTTCCTTTTATTATGTACAGTAAGTCGCTTCGCCTTTAAAGACTTTAGCTCAGAGTCAAGTTCTTCTTTGGTGTAAATCGTATTCATAATCAACAATAAGTTAATAATCAATGCTTAATTGGTCCTACTTGCGGGAACAAGATACAATGTGTTCCGTAAATAAAAAATCGAGCAATGTTAATAAGTTTCTAATTTTGTTTGTTACTCCCTACAGCCAAGGGCTCAGGTATTGTAAATTGTTAATAAATTGCACTTCTAAGAGAAAGAAATTTGACGATGAAAGTACCCGGATGCAATAAAAGATATAAAGAGTTAAATGTTCACGAACACACTCGAATTGACCCATATTACTGGTTGAATGAAAGGGAAAATCCTGAAGTGATTGATTACTTGAATCGTGAAAATTCATACAGTGAACATTGTATGAAAGGCACGGAGGGGCTGCAAGAAGAGCTTTACAATGAAATTGTTGGACGGCTTGACAAAACAGAAGAGTCTGTTCCTTATTTATTGGACGGATACTATTACTACAATCGTTTTGAAGAAGGCAAAGAGTATCCATTATTCTGCAGAAAAAAAGGATCATTGGATAATGACGAGGAGCTTTTGTTGAACAACAATGTCCTTGCAACAGGAAAGGATTATTGTAACGTGGCTAAACTTTCTGTAAATCCGGTGAGTGAAATTATAGCATACTCGGTAGATTTTGTTTCTAGGCGATTGTACACGATTTGCTTTAAAAACATGAACACCGGGGAGTTGTTGAACGACGAAATCTCAAATTCTTCAGGAGGTTTTACTTGGTCAAACGATGGGAAGTACTTGTTTTATGTGCAAAAAGATGAAACCACTTTGCGGTCTAATAAAGTGTTCAGACACGAATTGGGCACATCAAGTAAAGAAGACATCATGGTATTTCACGAAAAGCAGGAGGCGTTTATTTCCTCGGTTTATAAATGTAAATCCAAGCAATTTATATTCATAGGTTCATACAGTTCTACCTCAACAGAATATAATTTCATTGATGCGAATGATTCACTGTCGGATTTTTCCATGTTTCAAAAACGGGAAGATGACCATGAATACAGTGTGGATCACTTTGAGGATAAATTTTACATTGTGTCCAATTGGGAAGCAAAAAATTTCCGTTTGTTGACTTGTGATTTGGACAAAACAAGCAAAGAGAATTGGGGTGAAAGTGTTGGTCATCGAGAGGATACTTTGTTGGAAGGTATTGAAATTTTTAAAGCATTCATGGTCTTGGAGGAAAGGCGCGCAGGACTATCGCAGTTCAAAGTCATTAGTAAAAATGGTGAGGAGCATTACATTAAAATGGATGCAGCTTCCTACATGGCTTATGGTTCGGTGAACATGGAATTTGACACGCCATTGTTTCGCTATGGTTACACAAGCTTAGTGACTCCGTCAACCATTTTTGACTACCATTTCGAGGGAAAAACTCAGGAAGTTAAAAAGCAGCAAAAAATCATTGGAGGATACGATGAATCAAAATATGCTACAGAAAGGATAAACGCCACGGCTGCTGAGGGCACCAAAATTCCAATTTCATTAGTTTACAAAAAAGAGTCATTTGTAGAAGGACAATCACCCTTATTACTGTACGGATATGGTTCCTACGGTCATGTTATTGATCCGAGTTTTAGCCCCGCACGTTTAAGTTTATTGGACAGGGGCTTTGTGTTTGCCATAGCGCACATCAGAGGAGGGGAAGATATGGGAAGATATTGGTACGAGGAAGGAAAAATGCTCAATAAAATGAACACTTTTACCGATTTTATCTCTTGTGGAGAACACTTAGTGAAGCAAAAATACTGCGCCAAAGATAAGCTGCACGGTTCAGGTGGTAGCGCGGGAGGATTATTGATTGGAGCGGTCATGAATTTACGTCCTGAATTATGGAAGTCATTGATTGCAGCCGTTCCTTTTGTGGATGTAGTGACGACCATGTTGGATGATACTATTCCACTTACTACTGGTGAGTATGATGAATGGGGGAATCCAAACGAAAAGAAGTACTATGAGTACATGTTGAGTTACAGCCCTTATGATAATGTGGAGGCTAAAGACTATCCTTCGTTATTAGTAACTACAGGACTGCATGATTCTCAAGTACAATATTTTGAACCCGCAAAATGGGTTGCTAAGTTGCGTGATTTAAAAACAGATGATAATTTGTTGTTACTAAAAACTAACATGGAGGTTGGACATGGCGGTGCTTCTGGGAGGTATGAGTATTATAGGGAGGTTGCTTTTGATTTTGCTTTTTTATTGAGAGGATAATTTGCGCTCAACATAATAAAACTCAACAATATTATCTTTTTGCGATAAAATAGTTATTTGTAATAATGAGTAAAATATTTTCTTACATTTGAACTTGCTATTGGAGGTGCCAATATGGTACCTCCAATTAATCAGCAAAATTATGGCTATAGAAAATAATTC